>JBDRLO010000069.1:0-43650 GCA_043812935.1 Candidatus Omnitrophota bacterium | reverse complement strand
GATTCATCGTCGAAGTAACCATTGCCTATATTCAAACAGGACAAAGAAATAATTATGAATGTGGCCCAAAAAGATTATTGTTAACAGGAAGGTTGACACGACTTTCCATACCAGGGACAGGCCCCCGTGCCTGTCCGTTACGTTAATGCGCACGTGGTAGTGCCATCCTTGACTTAATTTTAAAAATTATTTAAAGAAAAAATCAGAAATTATTTGACAAGTATTTATACTTGTTGTATACTTGTTATAGATTTGTAGAAGGAGGAATTTGGTGATGACGCAGAAGTTTAGATTTAAATTTTATGCTACGGTTTCAGATAGGGGACAAATATTTATTCCCAAGGTACTTCAAAATTATTTCGGAATTAAGAGTCGCGATAAAGTGACTTTTATTGTTAATGAGGATGGAAGTATTGTTTTTAAAAAAAAGAAAGGGGAGAGTGATGGCCGTAAAATTGCATACTCATAAGGTAACGATTAATGACAAAAGACGTAGGAATAAAAAACAAGCTGATCTGCTTAAAAAAAACGCCTCAAAAGATTCTCTTAGCCAGGTGTTTAATTTGTATTACAGAGATCAGGTAAGGGCGCTTTACCGTACAGTGAGCAAAGGAAAATAATAGCGGGTTCAAACTGTTACGGAAAAAATAGCTCTTTGTAGGCTTGTATATGCGGTTTATTGAGAGTTTAACTCATGTGGTGTTTTAGAATGTTGACTTGGTACAGGGGCAAAATTAAACAGGGATACGCAAAAATACTGCGTAAAGTTAAGGGTTTTAATACTACTTAAACTCGCCGATTTTTTTATAATTATTTGGGTATTGTGAACAATTTGTTCAAAGCAAATTAAGCGTTCCTACCTGCTAACTTAATGCTGCTAACTTAAGCTGCTAACTTAATGCTTGACAAACTTTGTTAAATATGATAATTTTAGCTTTCTCAATTTTGGCGAATAAAATGGAATTATTGTATAAGTGAATAAACTGAAAAGTTTTAGATAAAAAGGCGATGGGATGATATGAAGACAAAAATGGTTAAACGTGAAGAAGTTAAACATGATTGGTATATAGTTGATGTTGATGGTAAAATTCTGGGAAGGGCTGCCGCTGAAATTGCTGTTATGTTAAGCGGTAAAAACCGTCCAGATTTTACTCCGAATGTTGATAATGGCGCAGGCGTTATTGTTGTCAATTGCAGTAAGGTTCGTGTTACAGGAAAGAAAGACAGTCAGAAGGTTTATAAAAGGTATTCCGGATATCCAGGTGGTCAAAAAGAAGTTGTTTATAAAAAAATGGCGGAAAAGGATCCGAAATATATTTTGCGACACGCAGTTAAAGGAATGTTGCCGAAGAATAAACTGGCAAGTCTTATGATTAAAAGATTAAAGTTGTATGTTGGTGAAGAACACCCGCATATTGCTCAAAAACCTAAAGAAAAGAAAATATAAAACGGAGTATGTTATTATGGAAGAACGTATTGAATATGTAGCAGTAGGTCGGCGTAAAGAATCTGTCGCGCGGGTTAGGTTGCGTCCGGGAAATGGAAAAATCAAAATTAATAAAAGAGGTTTTGAGGATTTCTTTCCAAGAGAGACGCATCGAATTCTTATATTAAAACCCATGAATGTTTCAGGGGCATTGAAGAAATTTGATGTAATGGCGACGATAAACGGCGGTGGTATAAGCGGACAAGCTGGAGCTTTAAGGCACGGCATAGCAAGGGCGTTATTGAAAAGCGATGACGGGTTACGTATTGCTTTAAAAAAAGCAGGGTTTTTAACGAGAGATCCGAGAGCTAAGGAAAGAAAAAAATACGGTCAAAAACGAGCCCGTAAAAACTTCCAGTTCTCAAAACGTTAATTGCAATAAAAAAGAATTGAACAGTAAAGAAGCCGCGGGTAACCGCGGCTTCTTTTTTTTTGAGGGTAGGAATATTGAAATATAAAAAAGTTGTATGGAAATTTGTTCTTTAGTCCAATATAGTTATACTATACTAGTATCAGTTAAAGAGTGAATGGTTATAAGGGTATTTTTAGTTGACAGCAAAGGATATTTAATTTATACTTTCTGTCAATAGTATTATTATATTATATACCCAAGTAAAATATGTACTTGGGTATTTTTACAGAGGAGACAAAATGATTAAGATTGGTGTTGTTGGAGCTACGGGGTATACCGGGGAAGAACTCATAGAAGTTCTTCTAAAGAATTCGGAAGTTACAATAACTTCTCTTTCGGCATTGGTTGATAAAGAAATGCCGTTTTCAGAATTATATCCGCGGTTCGCGAAAAAAATCTCAGTACCGTGTAAAAACCTTGATATTAATGAAGTTGCTTCTAAAAGTGATTTTATTTTTTTGGCGTTACCGCATACTATATCCATGAAAATTGCGCCGGAATTTATAAAAAAAGGAAAAAAACTTATAGATTTGAGCGCGGATTACCGGTTGCCGGTAAAGACATATGAAAAATGGTATGGAGCGCGGCATGTGGATAGAGAAAACCTTAATGCGGCGGTTTATGGTTTGCCTGAGATTAACCGGGACAAAATTAAAAATGCCGAATTTATTGCTAATCCGGGATGTTATCCTACAAGTGTGATTCTTGCGCTTTTACCGATAGCAGAAACAGCGGCAAAGTCCGGACTAACGATTATTGCGGATTCTAAAAGCGGAGCAACCGGTGCGGGACGAAAGGCTCTAATGTCTTTGTCTTTTGGCGAGGTTGATGAGAACTTTAAGTGTTATAAAGCTAATGAACATCAGCATATTCCGGAAATGGAACATATTTTGTCTTGCGCGGCAGGCAAAAATATGCAGATTAATTTTGTGCCGCATCTTTTGCCTCTAAGGCGGGGGATATTGTCGACAATCTATATTGAACAAAAAGGATTGCCTGACGAAAAAGAGATATACAAGAAGTATACGGACTATTTTAAAGATGAACCTTTTGTTCGGGTAAGGCCTCTTGGCCAGGTTCCGGAACTTCAGGATGTTGTGGGTACAAATTTTTGTGATATTGGAATAAAAGTAGCGCGGAATATGGTGGTTATAGTGTCGGTGATTGATAATCTTCTAAAAGGTGCAAGCGGTCAGGCTGTCCAGAATATGAATATTATGTTAGGGTTAGATGAAAAGAATGGGTTAATATAAAACTAAACTCGTTATGGTTTAGTTTTGAAGCAAGGCAGGGGTTTAAATATGAAAGAATATAAACTTCCAAAGGGATTTTTAGCAAGCGGCTTTCATTGCGGGGTTAAACGTAAACGCAGGGATCTGGCGCTTTTTTATTCAGAAGAGCCATGCAATACAACAGCTCTTTTTACACGCAATCGGGCAAAAGCTGCGCCTGTAATCTTGGCGCAAAAACAGCTTAAAAAGAATAGCCTGATTAGGGCAGTTGTTGTTAATAGCGGGAATGCTAATTGCATGACAGGTAAAAAGGGAATGAAAGATGCTTTTAAAATGGTCAGTACTATGGCGGAATTACTGAAAGTTTCGGATTCAGAAGTTCTAGTTTCGTCTACAGGAATAATCGGTAAATTTATGCCTATGGAACCTATTTTGAAGGGGATGCCTGGTTTAGTTAAAAAGCTGTCTGTAAACGGACTTGAAGGTGCTGCTGAAGGTATTATGACAACAGACCGTTTGAAAAAAATTGAAAGCCGGGTTTTTATTGCAGGAGGGAAACCGATCACAATGACAGCTGTTGCTAAAGGCGCGGGTATGATTAAACCGGATATGGCAACAATGCTTTGTTATATAATGACAGACGCGTGTGTTGCAAAAAAAGCGCTTGAAAAAGCATTAAAAAAAGCTACGGAAGTTTCGTTTAACTCGATTACGGTTGACGGTGATATGAGCACAAATGATACTGTTGTTCTTATGGCAAATGGTAAGGCGGATAATAAAATTATAAAAGCCAGGGGCGCGGATTTTGAAAATTTTCAAAAAAATTTAACAGATATTTGTACTGAACTTGCGAAATTAGTTGTTAGGGACGGAGAAGGGGCGAACAAACTTATTGAAGTCAGAGTAAAAGGCGCGCGGTCAGTTTCAGATGCGAAAAAAGCGGCGGACGCTATCGCGAATTCAATGCTTGTTAAATGCGCTGTTTTAGGCGGCGATCCAAATTGGGGGCGTATAGCGTCGTCGGTTGGCGCAAGCGGAGTTTTTTTTGATATTGATAAGCTTGAAATAATTCTGGATGGTGTTACACTTTTGAAAAAATCCAGGTTTTACGAAATAGATCGAAAAGCAAGTACGGTTTTTAAAAGCAGTGACGTGTTAATTGAAGTAAATCTTCATAATGGTAAAAAAGAAGCGGTTGTTTTTTCGTGTGATATTTCAAAAAAATATATCGCATTCAACTCGTATTATACAACGTAATACGGAGCACGTTTTTGCAGGAGGGGATTATGGAAGAGGCAATAAAAAAAAGTGAAGTTTTAATTGAAGCGTTGCCGTATATAAAAAAATTTTTTAATAAAGTAATTGTTATTAAATTCGGCGGTAGTTCTTTGCATGATGATGTGTCAAGGAAAATGGTTTTACAAGATATAGTGTTTATGCGGTATGCCGGGATGAAACCGGTTTTGGTTCATGGCGGAGGCCCCAATATCAATGAAAAGCTTAAAGAGGCGAATATTGAGACAAGCTTTATTGACGGGCTGCGTGTTACTTGTGAAAAATCCATGGATGTTGTTGATTCTGTTCTTATGGGTGTAAATAAAAATTTGGTGAATGAAATAAATTTGCTTGGGGGGAAAGCCTTTGGGTTAAGTGGTAAAGAAAACAATATTGTTCAGGCCGTTAGACGTCAGTCTCCGGATTTAGGTTTTGTTGGAAGTATTGAGACTATTGATACTACGGTTTTAGATAGGCTTGTGGACACGAATATAATTCCGGTAATTTGTCCAGTTGGAAAAGGAAAAGACGATAAATTGTATAATGTAAACGCGGATGAAGTGGCAAGCAATATCGCGATAGCGCTTGATGCTGAAAAATTTGTTGTGTTGACGAATGTTAGAGGGGTTATGAAAGATAAATCTGATCCGGAATCTTTATTTCATTCTTTAACGCTTGAAACAGCAAACCGTTTAATTGAAACAAAGGTTATTCAAGGCGGTATGGTGCCGAAGGTAAAGTCTTGTTTGCACGCGTTACGCGGGAATGTAAGAAAAGCTCATATTGTTGATGCGACACTTTCGCATGCTCTGCTTTTGGAAATTTTTACAGATACAGGAATTGGAACTGAAATTGTGAATAGCGTAACACGTGGCACGTAGCATGCTACATGCCGCATGTTCCACGTTGTATAGTGCAACCCGGTTGGTTGATATAGGGAGAGGCCTTGCCATGTACCCTATGTGATACATAGCCCCGTGCCTATCTGTTACATGTTGTGCGTTTCACGCGGCATGTTACACATTGCATGTAACATGTTATTTCGGTTAGTCAGTTAGACGGTTGACTGGTTGGGTACTGTAGGGACAGGCCTTGTCATGTACCCTGTGTGGTGCATGGCCCCCGTGCCTGTCCGTTACATGTTTCACGCAAGCGAAAATATAGGAGATTAAAGATGAATTTTGACCAAGTAAAAAAGATGTATAACGATTATGTGCTTTCAACCTATACCAAACAAGATTTATGTTTGGTTAAAGGGAAAGGTACGTGGGTGGAAGACATTTTCGGTAAAAAGTATCTTGATTTTTTCCCAGGATGGGCGGTTAGCGGTATTGGACATTGTCATCCAAAAGTTTCCGAAAAAGTTACACAGCAATTGGGCCGGATACTACATGTATCAAACAATTTCTATAACGATGTACAGCCTTTGTTAGCAAAAAAAATTATTGAGCATTCTTTTTCGGGAAAAGTGTTTTTTTCTAATAGCGGCGCAGAAGCAAATGAAGGCGCCATAAAATTGGCGCGCCGATACGGACAGGGAAAAAAGTATGAAGTTATTACCATGGAAAAGTCTTTTCATGGCAGAACGTTGGCTACATTAACTGCTACCGGGCAGGATAAGGTGAAAGAGGGGTTTTTACCTTTGCCTGAAGGGTTTAAGCATGTTCCGTTTAATAACATTAATGCTGTTGTAAATGCTGTTACTGATAAAACAGCTGCAATAATGCTGGAGCCGATACAAGGTGAAGGCGGTATAAATGTAGCTGAAAAAGAATATATGCAGGGTTTACAACGGATATGTAAGGAAAAAGGGATTCTTTTGATTGTTGATGAAGTTCAGACCGGCATGGGGCGTACAGGCGAGATGTTTGCTTATAAACATTTTGGGATAGAACCGGACGCTATGACTTTAGCAAAATCCTTGGGCGGAGGGTTTCCGATCGGAGCTTTAGTAGTTGCGGAAAAACACAAAGATATTCTTGGGGCTGGATCCCATGCATCTACTTTTGGTGGAAGCCCGGTTGTTAGTGCTGCGGCATTAGGTGTTTTTGAAGCCATAGAAAACGAAAATTTACTTGAGAATACAAACAAAATGGGTGCGTATCTCGTTGAAAAGTTAAATAATCTGAGGGAGAAAAACAGCATTATAGGCAGAGTGAAAGGTAAGGGGCTTATGATTGGTGTTGAGGTTGGGGTAGAAGACGCTTCAAATTTAACGATGGAATGTATGAAAGAAGGGCTTTTGATAAATTGCACACAAAAAAATGTATTGCGGGTTATGCCGCCTATTAATGTTTCAAAAGAAGAGATTGATTTGGCGATGGAAAAGATCTTAACAGTTTTGGAGCGGTTATGAAAATTAAAAATTTAGTTACAATTTCAGATCTTTCACGTGAGGAAATATTTAGCATTTTGCGGCTTACACGAAAGTTGAAAAAAAATCCGTTATCAAAAAAACGTAAATTTCGGAATAAAACATTGGCGCTTTTGTTCCAAAAACCGTCAAACCGTACGCGTATATCTTTTGAAGTTGCTATGGTGCATTTGGGCGGATATGTTTTATATCTTAGCCCGAGGGAAATTGAAATGGGAAAAAGAGAACCGGTTAAAGACGTCGCGCGGGTTGTGTCCCGGTATGTAGACGGTATAGTGGGGCGAGTTTTTTCTCATAAGGACATCTGTGAACTTGCTAAGTATTCGGAAGTGCCGGTAATAAACGGGTTGTCTGATTTAGCTCATCCGTGCCAGGCTTTGAGTGACATATTTACTGTGCTTGAAAAGAAAAAAACATTAAAAAATGTAACAATTTCCTATGTAGGCGACGGAAATAATGTACTTAATTCTTTGCTTATGGTTTGTGCTAAGACAGGCGTGAACATGAAAGTAGCTTGTCCTCAAGGATATGAACCAAATAATGATATTTATGATGAGGCTTTGAAAACGGCAAAAAAGAATAAAGCCGTATTTGAAATGTTTTCCGATCCGCATGATGCTGTTCGTGGCAGTGACATTGTTTATACGGATGTGTGGGTAAGCATGGGGCAGGAACAGGAAAAAGAAAAGAGGCTTAAGGATTTTGAAAGGTTTCAGGTTAATGCCCAACTTATGCGTGCAGCAAAAAAAGACGCGATGATTATGCATTGCCTTCCTGCGCATCGCGGAGAAGAAGTTACGGATGTTATTGACGGTAAAAATTCGATAATTTATGATCAGGCCGAAAACAGGATGCATGTACAGAAAGCTATTTTGTTAAAAATGTTGTGATGCGTTGAACAATAGGCTGGTAATAACTTTACCAGTAGAGGTTTTAAAAAACTTTGGAGTTAGGCAAAATATTATGTTTTTATTCTTTAGGGAGAGCGATTTACCCTTTTTGCAGAACTCTAAAAAAATAGTAGAGAAAGGGAATCAGTATGTCAAAGAAAATAGTTTTAGCATATTCAGGCGGGTTGGATACATCGGTTGCGATTAAATGGCTTATGGAACGGGGTTATGATGTTGTCTGTTACATGGGGGATGTTGGACAAGGACAGGATACGGAAAGCAGCCGGCGAAGGGCAATTGATATTGGCGCGTCAAAATGTGAAGTAGGAGATTTAAGGGAAAAATTTATTGAAGATTATGCTTTTCAGGCGTTAAAAGCCGGTGCGTTGTACCAAAACAAGTATAATCTTGCGACGGCGCTTTCCCGCCCGATTATAGCCGAAGCAATGGCGGCTTTTGCAGAAAAAGAAAAAGCTGTTGCTGTGGCGCATGGTTGTACTGGAAAGGGTAATGATCAGGTACGTTTTGAAGTTACATTTGCTTTGATGGCTCCGGAACTCAAAATAATAGCTCCGGTCAGGGAATGGGAATTAAAAACCAGGGAATCTGAAATTGATTACGCTAAAAAACATAAAATTCCGATAGAACAAACTAAGAAAAAACTTTATAGTATAGACCGTAATTTATGGGGGATAAGCGTTGAAGGCGGAAGCCTTGAAGACCCCTGGTCTGAACCTGCTTTCGATACATATGTTAGTATTAATACTCCTGAAAAAGCTCCTGAAAAAGCGGAATACGTTAAAGTAACATTTAACAGGGGTGTTCCAAAAGCTTTGAATGGGAAGGAATATGGCCCGGTTGAACTTGTAGAAAAATTGAATAAAATCGGGCTTAAACATGGTGTCGGCAGAGTTGATATGGTTGAAGACCGGTTGGTGGGTATAAAATCGCGTGAAATATATGAAGCGCCGGCTTCGGAAATCCTTTATGCCGCGCATACTGCTTTGGAAGAACTTGTTTTGGACAGGGACGTGCGCGGGGTTAAACAGTTTATTGCAGTTCGCTATTCAGAACTTATTTATAATGGGTTATGGTTTACTCCGTTAAAACAGGCTTTGGATGCATTTATTAACAAAACTCAGGAAAATGTTAACGGGGAAGTTAAAGTTAAGCTTTATAAGGGGAAAACAACAGTCTGCGGCAGGCGAAGCCCGAATTCGCGCTATAAAATACAATTGGCTACTTATGGCGAAGGTGATGTTTTTGATCAATCGCTAGCAAAAGGGTTTATTGATTTGTGGGCGTTACCGTTTAAGGAGTAGATCTGTTAGCCGGTTGGCCAGTTAGCCGGTGAGCCGGTTGTTGAATGTAGGGACAGGCCTCTGTGCCTGTCCGTTACAGTAACGTAAACAGAGGAGTATATCATGGGGAAATTATGGGGCGGCAGGTTCTCTGAAGAGAAGATGAATCCTTTGGTTATGGATTTTACGTCGAGTCTTAGTGTCGATAAAGAACTTGTTAAGTATGATTGTTTAAGCAGTAAGGTTCACGTTGAAATGCTTGCCAAATGCGGGTTTGTTTCTGCTGATGAAGAAAAACAACTTCTGAACGCGATAGACGAACTTTTGAAAAAGGCTGATGATAACGCCTTATACTCTGAAAAACATGAAGATATACATTCATTGGTGCAAGAGTATGTTGAAAAACGTGTTCCGGAAGCGGGTAAAAAGCTGCATACCGGCAGGTCTCGGAATGAACAAGTGGTTAATGACGTACGTTTGTACTGTGTTGACAATATTAAGTCTGTGAAAATGTTAATCGCGGGATTGCAAAAAAGCCTTACGGGTTTAGCTGAAAAAACTTTTGATATTATTGTTCCCGGATATACTCATATTAACCGTGCTCAGCCGGTTCTTTTTTCACATCTTGTAATGGCATATGTGGAAATGCTTGAACGCGATTGGGAAAGGCTTGAGGATGCTTTAAAACGTTTGAATGTTTCTGTTATGGGTTCCGGTGCGATTGCGGGATCGGCATTAAAATTAGACCGGAAGTTTATCGCGAAAAAGCTTGGGTTTAAAAAAATCTCTGAAAACAGTATTGACGCGGTAAGCGATAGGGATTTTATTGCCGAGTTTGTGGCAGGCCTTTGTTTTACGGCAGTGCATTTGTCCAGGATGTGCGAGGATTTTATATTGTATAGTACCGCGGAATTCGGATTTTTAAAAATAGGCGCAGAATATTGTACCGGAAGTTCTTTAATGCCTCAGAAAAAAAATCCGGATGTGTTGGAATTAATCAGGGGAAAATCCGCGTATGTTATAAGCGCGTTAAATACGCTTTTTGTCCTGTTAAAAGGGTTGCCTCATTCGTATAATAGGGATCTTCAGGAAGACAAAAAGCCGCTCTTTGAATCGGTTAAAATTGTTGCCGGAGCCGTACAAATTATGGCTGATTTAGTTTCAACGATAACTGTGAAAAAAGAAACCGCGTTAAAAATGCTTGATGATGAGTTTATTTATGCTACGGATTTAGCGGAATATTTGGTTCGCAAAGGGATGGCCTTTAAGGATGCTCATCAGGTCGTAGGTAAAATTGTTAAGCATTGTGATGACCATAATTTGAATATTTCAGATTTGACTTTGTCAGAATTAAAAGAGTTTTCTGATATGCTGGATTCGCAGGCGTATGGTCTATTGAATGCCGAAACTTCAGTGAAAAATAAACAGACAGAAGGCAGTACTAACCCTGATTTGGTTAAGAAGGAAATTGAACGATGGAAGAAAAAGCTTAAATAACCGGCAGGAGATAAACTGTTTTTCGTGGAAGGAGAATCTATGAGGGAATATAAATATAAAAACGGTGTTTTATATTGTGAAAATGTTCCGTTGGACGAAGTTGTTAAACAGTACCCAACACCTTTTTATGTGTATAGCTATGGCACAATAATGGATCATTTTAATAAAATCAAAAACGCTTTTAAAGAAATTAATCCGCTTATATGTTTTTCCATGAAATCTAATTCCAATTTGAATGTATGCAAAGCTCTTGTTAACGCGGGCGCGGGGGTTAGATATTGTTTCCGGAGGCGAGCTTTATAAGGCTCTAAAGGTTGGATGCCCGCCCGAAAAGATAGTGTACGCGAGTGTCGGGAAAACGGAAGAGGAAATAACAACCGCTATTCGCAAGGGGATACTTTTTTTTAATGTTGAGTCAGTTCCGGAACTGATAATGATTGATACTGTCGCGCGGAGGTTAAAAAAGAACCCGAACATTGCGCTTAGAATTAATCCAGACGTGAAAGCTGATACGCATGATTATATTACAACCGGAACCAAAGAAAAAAAGTTTGGTATTGATTTTGATACTGCTGAAGAAATTTTTGACAATGCGAATAAGTATTCGCATGTGGTTCTTAATGGAATACACTTGCATATAGGCTCGCAGATAACCGAAACTACTCCGTTTGTAAAGACTATAAAAAAAGTTTTACGTTTTATTGATGAACGTAACATTACTATTGAGTGGCTGAATCTTGGCGGAGGGTTTGGAATTGTATACAACAATGAAAAAAGTACCACAGCCGATGATTTCGCGAAAGCAGTTGTTCCGCTTTTAAAGAATAAACCGTTAAAGTTTATTTTTGAACCGGGCAGGTTTATTGTAGGAAACAGTGGAATCCTGGTGACAAAGGTATTGTATGTTAAAACAGGCGCGACCGGAAAGAAGTTTGCCATAGTTGATGCGGGCATGAACGATCTTATCCGGCCAAGTTTGTATAACGCTCATCATGATATTTTTCCGTTAATTAAACGGAAAAGAAAGATTTGTAAGTATGATGTTGTGGGCCCGATATGTGAGAGCGGTGATTTTTTTGCTTTAAATAGAGATCTTCCGGAAGTTTTACCGGGAGAATATATCGCGGTTATGAGCGCGGGAGCTTATGGTTTTGTTATGTCTTCAAATTATAATTCGCGGCCGCGTCTGGCGGAAATAATGGTGAAAGAGGATGAAGTTAAGCTAATCCGTTCAGCGGAAACTTATCGGGATCTCATTAGAGGAGAGAAAATCATAAAAGAGTTATAAGAATGAAGTTGTTTCAATTAAGGGGATATTAATGAACGAAAAATATAAAATTTGTTTTACAAAAGCCGTTGCAAGCGGGAATGATTTTGTTATGATAGATAATATGAACGGAGAACTTGATGCTCGAAATCTCGATTATTCAAAAATCGCCCAGGATGTTTGCCGCAGAAAACTTTCAATTGGCGCGGACGGCCTTTTGATTTTAGAAAGTTCTGACAAGGCGGCTTTTAGAATGCGGATTCTTAATCCTGACGGTTCTGAGGTGGATATGTGCGGAAACGGGTTGAGATGCAGCGCGCTTTATGCTTCGCTTTCAGGAAAGGGAGACAATTTTACGATGGAAACTGGTGCTGGTATATTGTCGGCAGTGGTTAACGGTGACAATGTAAAATTAAAAATGAGCGATCCAAAGGACATAAAACTTGATGTTAATATTGGTGTTGATTCAAAAATTTTAAAGGTTCATCATATTAACACAGGTGTTCCGCACGTTATACATCTGGTAGAAGATCTGCAGAAATATGATGTTGTAGGTATTGGCCGTAAAATCCGCGAGCATAAGGTGTTTGCCCCGGCAGGAGCTAATGCTGATTTTGTGTCGGATATTGAATCAAGTTACGCACGTGTACGAACGTACGAGCGCGGTGTTGAAGATGAAACCTTAGCTTGCGGCACCGGGATTACTGCTTCCGCTGTTATTTTGGGTCTATTGAAATATGTAACGTCGCCCGTAACATTGCGGACAGAAAGCGGAGAAAAGGTGGTAGTGTATTTTAAGATTGATGGTAAAAAAGTTACTGATGTTTATCTTGAAGGCAAAGCCAGGATTGTATGCGAGGGGAAATTCTAGTTTAGCAGGAGGTATTTTGCCGAATTATAGAGTTATGAAAAGATAAGAGTTTTGCAAATGGGTAAATTCTATCCCAATTGTTATTCTATGTAAACAAGGATCTGTTAAAATAAAGGAATTATAAGATTTCGCATTAAATGCGGAATGACAGTAATAAGGTGTTTTGTTATAGTGCTACTATATAAAAGATACGAAAGGAGAAATAATGTTTAAAGGTTCATATGTCGCGTTAGCGACTCCGTTTATTGATGGTAAAATTGATGAAAAAGCGTTTCGTAAACTAGTAGAATTTCATATTGATAATGGTACAGATGGTTTAGTGCCGTGTGGTTGTACGGGTGAAGCTGCTACTTTAACCATGACGGAACAAAGGCGTCTCATAAAGATAACGGTAGAAATGTCAGATAAACGGCTTCCGGTTGTTGCCGGGACAGGGTCAAACAGTACTGCTGAGGCGGTTGATCTTACGGTGTTCGCAAAAAAGGCTGGTTGTGACGGAGCATTAATAATAACGCCGTATTACAATAAACCAACTCCAGAGGGACAATACAGGCATTATGCTGAAATTGCCAAAAATGCTGATCTTCCGATTATGCTTTATAATGTGCCTTCACGCACAGGAATAAGTCTTTTGCCTGCAACAGTTGCCAGGCTTTCAAAAATTGATAATATTGTTGCTATCAAAGAAGCCGCGGGAAGTGTACAGCAAGTTGTGGATATTCTTTCACTATGCGATATAACGGTTATGAGCGGTGACGATTCTATGACACTGCCGTTTATGTCAGTAGGCGCTAAGGGTGTTGTAAGTGTTGTCGCAAATATTATTCCTGACAGAATACACGATTTAACTCAGGCGGTTATGGATGAAAAATATGAAACCGCGCGCGGTATTCATTATGATGTGATGGATTTGTGTAAAGCGATGTTTATTGAAACAAATCCGTTGCCGGTAAAAACCGCGCTTAGCATGATGGGAATGGTAGAAAAATCGTGGCGTTTACCTCTTTGTGAAATGGAAAAAGAAAATGAGAAAAAGTTGAGACAAGTGCTGGAGAACTATAAGTTGATAAGTTAGAGTTCCGGTTTTGAAGGAATGGCAGTGTTATTGTAGATTTTTAGGGAGGTTATAATGCGTTTAGGGATAAGCGGTATTTGCGGAAAAATGGGAAGAAGAATCACGTTCTTGGCATCTCGTGACCCGGAAATTAGTATTACCGCGGGTTTTGAATTTAACGGGTCTGATGGAATAGGACAAACAATCAGTGATGCTATCGGGATAAAAGGTATTAATACAATTATTTCATCTGATATGGAAACTCTGATAGAAAAAACGGATTGCCTGATTGAATTTACTTTGCCTGGCCCCACTATGGAACATTTGGAGATTTGCAGAAAAAAAGGAGTACCTGTAGTTATAGGCACTACGGGTTTGCAAAAAGAGGAAGAAAAAAAAATTCGGGAAACAGCTAAAATTATACCAATAGTGTTTTCCCCGAACATGGCAGTAGGTGTTAATTTGCTTTTCAAAATTGTATATGAAGCGGCTAAAGTTTTGCATAATGATTTTGATATAAAAATTGATGAAACGCATCATGTTCATAAAAAAGATTCACCAAGTGGGACAGCTAAAATGATTGCAAAAGTTATCCAGGATGCTTGCGGCGCTGAAGTTCCGGTTGAAGCATTTAGGGAAGGCGAAGTTATCGGTAATCACGGTATTATTTTTGATAATGAGTATGAAAAACTTGAAATACGGCATGACGCGAAGTCTCGTGATGTGTTTGCGGCAGGCGCGATAAAAGCGGCAAAGTTTGTAGTTGGAAAAACACCGGGTTTCTATACTATGCGCGATGTTTTAGGTGTTGGTTAGCCGGTTTGCCTGTTAGCCAGTTGGCCGATTAGTCAGTTAGCCGGTTAGCCAGTTATGTCGGTTAGCCGGTAATGTCGAGTGGATCGGCGTAGGGGCGGGGTTTCCCCGCCCTAATGAAAACCGTAGGGACAGGCCCCTGTGTTCCTGTCCGTAATTGAAAAATCCGGGAAGTAAAACCGTAGGGACAGGCCCCTGTGCCTGTCCGTTATATTAATGCGCATGTTATTTGTAACGTGTTACGAAATATAAGGGAGTTTGACCCGCCTCAGGCGGGGGATTTTGTTATTTTTATCCGATATACGATGTACGACATACAATATATGAAATAGAAGGGAGTTTAAATATGAGTGTAGAGTTTGCTGACAGAATAAAACAATTGCCACCTTATTTGTTCGAAGAGATTGACAAGGCAAAGCAGAAAGCTGTTAAGGAAGGCCGTCCGGTTATTGATTTAGGTGTAGGTGACCCGGATAATCCAACGCCTGATTTTATAGTAAAAAAACTGCAGGAAGCGAGTACGGATCCGGCAACACATAAGTACGCGTTAAATAAAGGATTAAAGGCGCTAAGAAATGAAATGGCGCTTTGGTATAAAGAACGCTTTAATGTTGATTTAAACGAGGATACTGAAATCCTGCCGCTTTTAGGTTCAAAAGACGGGATAGCTCATATTCCGCTTGCTTTTATAAATCCGGGAGATGAAGTGCTTATTCCTGATCCCGGGTATCCGCCGTATACTTCCGGGACGTTGTTTGCCGGAGGTAAGCCGTGTTATATGCCGCTTAAAGCTGAGAATAAGTTTCTGCCTGATTTAAAGAACATAGATGAAAGTACGGCAAAAAAATGTAAATTAATGCATTTGAATTATCCGAATAATCCGACCGGAGCGATATGTGACAAATCTTTTTATGCGGAAGTTATAGATTTTGCTAAAAAGCATGACATAATTGTTTGCGCGGATGCGGCATATACGGAAATAAGTTTTGATGGGTTTGTGCCTCCGAGTTTTCTGGAACTGCCCGGAGCAAAAGAAGTCGGGGTGGAGTTTCATTCGCTTTCAAAGACTTTTAATATGACGGGCTGGAGGGTAGGGATGGCTGTTGGTAATGCCGATGTGCTTGTCGGGCTTGCTAAGATTAAGTCAAATGTTGATTCCGGAATATTTACTCCTGTGCAGATTGCGGCAATGGAAGCCTTAAGAAACAGCAAAGATATAAAACGTGATTTTAATAAAGAATATGCAGTGCGCAGGGATACTCTTGTTGACGGATTGAACGAAGCAGGTTGGCATGTAGAGAAACCTTTAGCTACCTTTTATGTGTGGGCCCCGGTATTTGGAGAATATGATTCCGCGTCGTTAGCCAAAGCGCTTTTGGAAAAAACTGATATAATTGTTACTCCGGGAATCGGGTTTGGAAAAAGCGGAGAAGGTTATGTGCGCATGGCTTTGACCGTGAACTCGGAGAAATTAAAAGAAGTGGTCAGCCGTATTAAAAAAGAATTTTTCAGTTAATGACAAATTAAAGAGTTGATTTTCTTATGATGGTTTCATATTTGGGATTAGGGTCAAATGTTGGAGATAAAGAAAAACATTTGAATTTGGCAGTTGAAAAACTTGAGCAATTCGAAGACATAAGTATAATCGGAAAATCAACTTTTTATGAGACCAAACCTGTTGGCGGGCCGCCTCAGGAAGATTATTTGAACGGTGTTGTAAAAATTAAGACAACAATACCGCCTGAACGTTTGTTGGGGGTACTAAAAAATATCGAACAGGAAATGGGCCGGCAATTTAGACCCCGGAATTATCCCAGAATAATTGATCTGGATATTTTGTTTTATGGGTCAGCGGTAATCAATACTGGGACTCTTGTAGTCCCGCATCCGCGTATGCATGAAAGGTATTTTGTTTTAAAGGGCCTTGTTGAAATTGCGCCGGACGAGGTTCATCCGGTTTCTAAGAAAACAGTTTTAGAGATTTATGAAAACATGGAGGCGGGTTGTGCCGTGTAAGGAAGGGATAGAACCTGTTATGCAGGTGAAATGGCGCATAATATGAAACTTTTCACATCAGTTCAGGATATTGTTGTTTACGTGAAAAACGTGAAAAAGAATGGTAAAACAATTGGCTTTGTTCCTACTATGGGTAGTTTGCATGAGGGACATTTAAGTCTTGTCCGTGCGGCTGCGAATGAATGTGACCTTGTAATTGTAAGTGTTTTTGTGAATAAAAAACAGTTTTGCGCGGGGGAAGATTTTGACAAATATCCTCGAAATCTTGAAAATGATCGTAAACTTCTGGAATCTGAAAACGTTGATATTCTTTTTACGCCGTCCAATACTGAAATGTATTCTGATGGGTTTGGTGCTTATGTAGAAGTTGATGATAAGTTAACAAATTGTTTATGCGGCGCGGCGCGTCCGGGGCATTTTAAGGGAGTAACGACAGTTGTAGCAAAACTGTTTAATATTTGTCAGCCGGATGTTAGTTATTTCGGGCAAAAAGACGCGCAACAAGCTGTTGTAATAAAACGTATGGTTTGTGACCTGAATTTTAGTACGGGTATCCGTGTTTTGCCCATAATCAGAGATGATGACGGGTTGGCAATGAGTTCAAGAAATGTATATCTTTCAAAAAACGAACGGGTTCAGGCTTTGTCGCTTAACAAAGCCTTATGTACGGCAAGAGAAATGATTAAACAGGGAGAAGTTCAGTCCAGCCGGATTTGTCAAAGTATAAAACAAATTTTGATGTTAGAAAAAGATGTGAAAATTGATTATATAGCGGTTGTTGATAACAATAATTTACAGCCTGTTGAAATTGTAAAAGCGAATACGCTTATAGCTGTGGCTGCTTTTGTCGGAAACACGCGTCTTATTGATAATGTAGTGGTAGATGGTAAATAGTTAATGTGTAAAATATTGTAGGGGAGGGCTTGTGACCGAAGGGAATCCCGAGTATAAACGAGGGGCGTCCTCCCGTAATAATTAATGGTGGATGATTGATGGTACCCAACAAAAGGAAATACAATGCATAAACCGGAATTTGACGCTAAATATAAAGAACATTTAAAAAGGAAAATTTTAGATTTAAAGAAAAAGAATAACGCATTGATCGTAGCGCATAATTATCAGCGTGACGAAATACAAGAAATTGCCGATATTACCGGAGATTCTTATGCTTTAGCTTGTAAGGTTAAAGAAGCTTCCCAGAAAATTATTGTTTTTTGCGGAGTAAAATTTATGGCGGAAAGCGCTTATATGTTAAGTCCGGACAAAACAATACTTTTGCCGGTAGAAGAAGCAGGTTGTCCGCTTGCAGATATGGTCACGGTTGAAAAACTTCGTGAGAAAAAAAAGCAGTATCCTGATGCCGCAGTGGTTTGTTATGTTAATTCTACCGCGCACGTAAAGGCGGAAAGTGATATTTGCTGCACTTCTTCAAACGCGGTTAATGTTGTTAAATCTCTAAAACAGAAACAAATAATATTTGTGCCGGATAAGAATCTTGGACGGTATGTTTCAGGCCATGTTTCAGATAAAGAAATAATTTTGTGGGATGGTTATTGCACTGTGCATATGCGGTTAACAAGCGGTGAAGTTTTAAAAACAAAGAAACTTTATCCTGGCGCGGAATTTATCGCGCATCCTGAATGCCGTGAAGAAGTTATAGCATTAGCCGATTATGTCGGGAGTACCGCAGGCATGATTAAATATGTTAAAAATTCTGAATCGAAAGAATTTATTATTGGTACGGAACTGGGAATCATATATAAGTTACAACGAGATAACCCTGGTAAAAATTTTTATGTTCCGACAGAACAGTTTATTTGCGCTAATATGAAGCTGACAACCCTTGGATGGTTGGCGAGATCTCTTGAGAAAGAAGTTTATAAAATAGAAGTTCCGGGTGATGTGACAGAAAAAGCCCGGAAAGCTTTGGAAAAAATGCTTGCCGTGTCATAACGGGAAGGGGAAAATGATGGATAAAAAAACAGTCGGGATAATAGGGGCAGGGGCTATAGGCTTGTGCCTGGCTGAATATGCCGAAAAGCATTTGGGAATGCATATAAAAGAACTGGTCATATTTGACAGCGATATGGAAAAGATGAAAACCCTGGCAGGTAGACTAAAAAATGTTGTAAGCGCGCCGTCGGTTAAAAATTTGGTTGAGAGATCAGATCTTGTTATTGAATCTGCTTCAGCCGGTGTTGTTCCGGATGTTTTTGAAAACGTGCTGAGAGAAGGAAAAGACCTTATGATCATGAGTATTGGAGGCCTTTTGGGGAACGAAGAGTATCTGGATAAAGCCCGCCGGAAAGGTATAAATGTTATTTTGCCTTCAGGAGCAATTGCGGCTATAGATGGGCTCAAATCTTTTAAGGCCGGCGGTTTGGAAAAAGTGACGCTTACTACGCGTAAAGCTCCGCGTTCAATTAAGGGCGCTCCGTATCTTGTGAAAAACAATATTAATGTAGATGCTTTTACGGAAGAAACAGTTGTTTTTGAAGGCAGCGCTATTGACGCTGTAAAAGGGTTTCCAAAAAATGTAAATGTTTCCGCGCTTTTGTCTATTGCGGGTATGGGTGCGGAAAAAACTAAAGTGCGGATAATAGTTTCTCCGGAATACACGAAAAACATACATGAAATTGTAATGCAGGGTAATGCCGGAAAAATTACTTTACGTGCTGAGAATGTGCCGTCCCCGGACAATCCGAAAACAAGTTATCTGGCGGCATTAGCCGCGTGTGCCGCATTAGCAGGATATTTTGATACCGTTCGAATAGGCACATAGCAATCAGTTTTTTTTTAAATATCGTTAATATCTAAATCCGACGAATTTATTTGGTCCGGAATCTTGACATACAGCATGGTTTATGTTAGTTTATCGCTGATTATAAAAATAAATTAAATCTTAATGCAAGAGCATTCTCAACTGATAGTCATAGATATATGTTAACAAACCTAATCTTTTCAGTGATCGGCGGTTTGGGTCTTTTCTTTTTCGGCATGCAGATTATGTCGGACGGGTTAAAAAACATTGCGGGGGAAAGACTTAAATCCATACTTTCAATGGTGACAAAACTTCCTATTATAGGAATTTTGGTCGGTGCCGCCGTAACTTGTCTTATCCAGTCTTCAAGCGCGACAACTGTAATGGTAGTTGGTTTTGTAAATGCCGGACTTCTTGTTCTTAAACAAGCCATAAGTGTTATTATCGGAGCAAACATTGGTACGACTTTTACCGCGTGGCTTGTTTCATCAATGTCGGTTTTTAAGGTTACGCAATATGCTCTTCCTGTTGTGGGTATCGGATTCGGGCTTAGCATGATGGGGCGGACTAAACGGGCGCGGTTTTGGGGTCAGGTTCTTATGGGATTTGGCCTTTTGTTTATGGGCTTAGGATACCTGAAAGACGCGTTTGCGCCTTTACAGCAAAGCCAGCAGGTAAAAGATATGTTCGTCAAGTTCGGATCCAATCCGATTCTTGGTGTTTTGGTCGGAATGGTTGTTACGATGCTGGTTCAGTCTTCAAGCGCGACAATCGCGATTGTGCAGATTTTGGCATTTAATGGTATTATCAGTTTTCCCGCTGCGATCACTCTTATGCTGGGCGGCGATATCGGAACAACAATAACAGCGCAGCTTGCGGCAGTTAATACAAATTTGGAAGCGCGCAGAGCCGCGATGTCTCACACGCTTTTTAATGTTATCGGTGTTGCGTTTATTATGATTTTTGTTTACCCCGGATGGTTTACGGAATTTGTGGATTTCATTATTCCAGGGCAAATGACTACTCAAAATATAATGTTTTATATTGCTGTTGCCAACAGCCTTTTTAAATGTATTAATGCTGCGATGTTTTTACCATTTATAGGTTTTCTTGAAAAAGCGAGTATTTTTCTCGTTCCCAAAAGAAAAGGCGTGATTGATATAGGGCCGCAATATCTGGAAAGGCATCTTTTGAATACGCCGCCTATTGCCATGGAGCAGGCCCGCAGAGAAACCGTAAGAATGATAGGGCTGGCTTCAAATTCTGTGGCAAGCGCTGTAAATAGTTTTCTGAAGGATGATATGAACGCTTTAAAACCTGTGGAGAAGTTTGAACAGGCAGTGGACAACCTTCAATCCGCGATTACGCAGTACTTGATCGAACTTTCCCAGAGAAATCTCAGCCAGATAGATTCAGAAGAACTTCCGGTTTTAATTCATAACGTGAATGATGTTGAGAGGATAGGCGACCATGCTGAAAATATTGGAGAACTTGCTGAACGAAAAATAGAAAAACGGCTTCCATTAAGCGACGCGGCAATTAATGAACTGACTTTAATGTGGAATGAGTTAAACAGCATGATGATAGAAACTAAAGAAGCTCTGAAAAACAGAGATACGCAAATGGCAGAACGTGTATTGCGTCGAGAACAAAACATTAACCGGTTTCAGGTTGATTTAAAGAAGGCGCACGTTGAAAGGCTTAATAGAAAGTTATGCGATATAAAATCCGGAGTTGTTTTTATGGATTTTGTTGATAATCTGGAGAAAATCGGAGATCATCTGACAAACATTGCGCAGGCTGTTATTGGCAATATGCGATGGAGAGGAACCTCGCACAAAAGTGAAATTTTAGAAGTCAAATAAGTATTCTTGCCGCTAATTTTTAGTACCTTAGTTAGCCCACCTTCTCTTAGCTTGACAAATCAGATACACTTTTGTATCATACTTACTTATTTAATAATATTAATCAATCGTAAAATAATACATAGGAGCAAATTATGGGAATGTGGGTTGGCAAAGGGCGGAAAGCAAGAAGAAGCTATGGCTTGGATGAAGTGTCTTTGGTTCCGGGTGAATTGACCATAAATCCGAATGATGTTGATACTTCATGTAAAATCGGCGGTATAGATTTTCAGACTCCGATAATGGCATCGTCCATGGATGGTGTCGTGGATGTTAATTTTGCTATTGCAATGGGGAAACTGGGTGGAGTTGCGGTTCTTCATTTAGAAGGGATTTCTACACGTTATGAAAATCCGGAACAGGTGATAGACAAAATAATTAAGTGTGATCCGACTGAATCTACGAGAATCATTCAGGATGTTTATTCTAAACCTATCAAAAAAGAACTTATCTCTAAACGTATAAATGAAATTAAATCTGCCGGAGTGCCGGCAGTTGTTAGTTGTAATCCGCAGGTTGCCGGAGAGTTCGGTCCTATTGCGCGCGATGCCGGCTGTGATATTTTTATTATTCAATCTACTGTTATAAGTGTTAACCATGAATCCAGCGAATATGAACCGCTGAATCTGTTCCATTTTTGTAAAGAAATGAAAATTCCCGTTCTTTTAGGCAACTGTGTTGATTATAAAGTCGCGCTTAGCTTGATGGAAACCGGATGCCAGGGGATTTTTGTCGGGATAGGTCCTGGAACTGCCTGTACATCACGCGGAGTTCTTGGTATAGGCGTGCCTCAGATTACTGCAACTTGTGATTGTGCGTCGGCCAGGGATTTCTATTACAAAAAGACCGGTAAGTATGTTTCAATAATTACTGACGGCGGAATGGCTACAGGCGGTGATATTTGTAAAGCGTTCGCGGCAGGTGCTGACGCTGTTATGCTGGGAAATGCTTTTGCCCGGGCGAAAGAATCGCCCGGTAGAGGATATCATTGGGGTATGGCTATGCCGCATCCTTCGCTTCCGCGGGGAACCCGCATACAGGTGGGGACTACCGGTACTTTAGAAGAGATTTTATATGGGCCTGCTCGGCTTGATGACGGTACGCAGAATCTTGTCGGAGCTCTTGCTACAAGTATGGGTAATCTTGGCGCTCATAACATACGCGAAATGCAGCTTGTTAAGATGATAATAGCTCCTTCTATACAAACGGAAGGAAAAGTTTATCAAGCGGCGCAGCGTGTCGGCATGAAAAAGTAACGTATAAAATTTTTTGGAAGCGGATTCCCGCGAGTATCAAACTTTTAAGTCTTTGCTTCATACATAACTATTCGTTTGACAAAATGATGAAGCGCAAACCAAATAACCATAATGACAAAACCACACTCAGATTTTGTACATTCGCATGTTCATACCCAATTCAGCTTGCTTGACGGCGCCTGTCGGTTGGGAGAGCTTTTAGATACTGCAAAAAAATTTAATATGCCGGGTTGTGCTATAACCGATCATGGAAATATGTTTGGTGCGGTTGAATTCTATGAAAAAGCTAAAGCAAAAGGGTTGAAACCAGTTATCGGGTGTGAAATTTATGTGGCGCCTGAAAGCCGTTTCGATAAAACCAGTCATGGTATCAGAGGTGCGTCTCATCATCTTGTCCTTCTTGCGAAGAATCTTACCGGATACAGAAATTTAATGGAAATAGTTTCTATTAGTTATATTGAAGGTTTTTATTATAAACCGCGTGTTGATAAAGAAGTCCTTGCAAGATGCAGTAAAGGGCTTATTGCCATGTCAGCTTGTTTGAAAGGAGAAATCCCTTATTTTCTGCTTTCCGGCCAATGGGATCAGGCCAAAAAAACAGCGATGGAATATGCTGAAATATTCGGCCGTGAAAATTTTTATCTGGAAATACAGGATAACAAAATAGAACAGCAGAATAAACTTAATACAGATATTATTAAATTGGCAAAAGATACCGGCCTTGAACTTGTGGCGACAAATGATGTTCACTATCTTAACAAAAGCGATGCGAAAGCCCATGACGCGCTTTTGTGTGTACAGACTCAAACGATGTTATCTGATACTAACCGCATGAGGTTTCAAACGGATCAATTATATTTTAAGTCTCCTGATGAAATGAAAAAAAGTTTCGCGGAAATTCCGGACGCGCTTGCGAATACGATAAAAATTCTGGACAGATGTAATTTGGATTTTAATTTTGATGAACTCCATTTGCCGCATTTTAAAGCGCCTGACAACGAAGATAACAGCATATTTTTTAACCGGCTGGTTAACGAAGGCATAAAAAAGCGTTATGGAACAATTACCGACGGCATTAAAGAGCGAATGAATCATGAACTGAAGATTATTAAAGACAGCGGATACGAGAGTTATTTTCTGATAGTGTGGGATTTTATAAATCACGCTAAAGAAAAAAATATATCAGTCGGGCCGGGCAGAGGATCTGCCGCGGGAAGTATTGTCAGTTACGCGTTAGGCATTACGGATATTGATCCGCTTAAGTATGGATTGATTTTTGAACGATTTTTAAATCCGGCGAGGGTTACAATGCCGGATATCGATATAGATTTTTGTTTTGAGAGAAGAAGCGAGGTTATTGATTATGTTATTGAAAAATATTCAAAAGAAAACGTTGCGCAGATAATTACTTTTGGAACAATGATGGCAAAGGGTGTTTTGCGTGATGTCGGACGTGTTATGAGTATACCATATGCGGAAGTAGATAAAATCGCAAAACTTGTACCCACGGATCCGGGTATAACCTTGCAGCAGGCGTTAGAGGTGGAACCTGCGCTTAGAAAACAATATGAAGAAGACCCGGTTGTGCGGCAGTTGATTGATACATCGAAACGGCTAGAAGGGCTTAACCGGCACGCGTCAACGCATGCGGCCGGAGTTGTAATATCCGATAGGCCTTTGCATAAACGAATTCCTCTTTTTAAGACAGCTGATGATCAGATTACAACGGGTTATTCAATGAAATCCCTGGAAAAGATTGGTATGTTGAAGATGGATTTTCTGGGATTGAAGACATTAACGGTAATTGACCAGGCGGTAAAGATCGTTAAACGGACGAGGCAGATAGAAGTAGATATAAACAATATTTCGCTTGAGGATAAAAAAACTTTTGATCTTTTACTTAAAGCCGAAACTTCCGGAGTTTTTCAGCTTGAATCAAGCGGGATGCGCGATCTTCTGCGAAAAATACGGCCCGGAAAATTTGAAGATTTAATAGCTATCCTTGCGCTTTATCGTCCGGGGCCAATGGGGAGTGGAATGTTGGATGAATTCATAAAGCGAAAACAGGGGAAAATCGAGGTTAAGTATGATCATCCGGCGCTGGAACCAATATTAAAAGAAACGTATGGAATTATAGTGTTCCAGGAACAGGTTATGCAGATTGTTTCCATTCTTGCGGGTTTCAGCATGGCAGAAGCGGATAATGTCCGTAAAGTAATGGGTAAGAAAATACATGAGGCACTCGAAGCGATCAAATTACAGTTTTTAACCGGAGCTCAAAAAAAGAATGTTAATAAAGAAACAGCTGAAAAGATATGGGACTTTATCGCGTATTTTGCTGGATACGGGTTTAACAAATCCCACAGTGCGGCATATGCGATGGTAAGTTATCGGACGGCTTTTTTAAAGGCGAATTATCCCGTAGAGTTTATGACAGCGCTTCTTACGAGTGAAAAAAACAATACAGATAAAATATCCGATTACATAAATGAATCAATTCGTATGGGAATTAATATTTTGCCGCCTGATGTAAATGAAAGTTTTCGGGATTTTACTGTTGTGGGGACAGATATCCGGTTTGGTTTATCTGCGGTTAAAAATGTAGGGGCTGGCGCGGCTGAAGCCATTATTGATACAAGAAAAAACAACGGCCGGTTTGAATCCATATATGATTTAGCCCAAAAAGCGGATCTTAGAACAGTTAACCGGAAAGTGGTTGAAAGTTTAATTAAGTGCGGGGCTTTTGATTCTACAAACATATACAGGTCGCAGGCAATGGCGGTTTTGGATAAAGTATTGAATATGGCTTCGAAAACAAACAGAGATCGAAGTCTTGGACAGTTGTCGTTTTTTGATGACGCAAACGCTGATGACAGTTTCAAGAAGAATTTTCAAGAGTTACCCGATATCCCGGAATGGCCGGAACAGCAGCTTCTTGCCAATGAAAAAGAAATGCTTAGTTTTTATATTACCAAACATCCGTTGGTCAGGTTTGAAAAACTTCTTAATGCTTATTCTACGGCTCGGATTTCAGAATTTGCAGGTATGTCTGATGGGAAAGAAGTTTTAGTCGGAGGAATAATTAATAAGGCTAGAATTACAGTTACCCGTAAAAAAGCAGAGAAAATGGCGATAATCAGTTTAGCTGATCTTGAAACTTTTATTGAAGTGTTGGTTTTTCCAAAGGCGTACAGGAAAGCTCCTGAGTTGATAAAAGAAGACGAATTGGTTTATATCTACGGCCGGTTGAATTTGCGGGAAGAAGAACCCAAAATTGTTGCGGAAGACATTATTCCTCTGGAAAAAGTAAAAGAGAAATTTACCAAATCCGTACTGATAAGGATTTCTACGGATATTTTTGAGCAAGATATGATGTTGAACCTTAAGAAAGTATTAAAAAACTACAAGGGTGCTACGTCAGTCTTTATTGATCTAATAGCGCCGGAAGGCAGGACTGTCAGGCTTTCAGTGGATAAAGATCTTTTTGTGTCTCCACAAGATGAATTAATTGAAAATATTGAATCCATTGTAGGTACGGGGAACATAAAGTTTTTAACAAGATAATTTATAAAAATTAAACTTTTTTTAATACAATTATCGTTGACACATAGTGTAACCCATGATAGTATAAGCACTTATTGGATTTACGCAAAAAAAGGAAGGCGTATACAAAAACAAGTTGTTTACTTATGAAGTGAACAATATGCAATTTGTGTTTTAAGTAAAAGGGAGGAAAACAATGACAAAGAAAGACATTATTATGAAAATTTCGGAAGATACCGGAATTAAGCAAGTTGATGTTAAAGAGGTTGTTCAGCGGACTTTTGATATAATAATTGACAGCCTTCGTAATGGAGATAAAGTAGAACTTAGAAATTTTGGTATTTTCAAAGTTAAAATTCGAAAAGGGAGATTAGGCAGAAACCCCAGGACAGGCGCAGGCGTTTCTATTCCGGATAAAAAAGTCGTTTCGTTTAAATCAGGAATGAAAATGAAACTTGATGTGGAAGCCGCAACGGGTGGTATGTAAAAGTGAGTGCAAAAGCTAACTATAAATCACTCAGGGGAATGCCTGATATTTTGCCCGAAGAAGCATTTCGCAGGCAGTGTTTAGAACAAAAAGCCAAGAATCTTTTCCAGAGATTCGGATATGGTGAAATCCGTACACCGATTCTTGAGGAAACAGCAGTTTTTACAAGAAGTATTGGTGAAGATACCGATATCGTTGAAAAAGAAATGTATTCATTTGTTGACAGAGGAGGCAAGCAGGTTTCTCTTCGTCCCGAAGGTACAGCATCTATTATTCGAGCGTATGTTGAACATGGCTGGCATAATAGCGGAGATATCTGTAAACTGTTTTATATTGGGCCTATGTTCCGAGGCGAACGTCCCCAAAAAGGCCGGTTACGGCAGTTTCATCAAATCGGAGTAGAAATAATAGGAAGCACTCATCCTTATGTGGATGCTGAACTCATTATTAATATCAAAATGCTTTTAAATGAGTTTGGCGTCAATGGGT
The DNA here is from genome assembly GCA_043812935.1 of Candidatus Omnitrophota bacterium. Taxonomy (GTDB): domain Bacteria; phylum Omnitrophota; class Gorgyraeia; order Tantalellales; family Tantalellaceae; genus JBDRNE01. The sequence goes on along the minus strand of JBDRLO010000069.1, from coordinate 16,722 downwards.
TTACCATACTAATCAATTCGCTGGGATGCGCAAAAGACCGTGTGCGTTATAAAACAGCCTTACAGGAATATTTAAATAAAAAAGATTCGAAACTATGTGATAATTGCCGCAGGCGATCGAAAATAAACGTTCTGAGGGTGCTTGACTGTAAAAATAGTACATGTAAGGAAGTGATAAAAAAAGCTCCGGCTATTTTGAATTATTTGTGTGATGATTGTAAAACAGATTATGTCCAGATAAAAGATATATTGTCTAAAATGGAAGTTTCTTTTAAAGAAAAGACGGATTTGGTTAGAGGCCTGGATTATTATACTGGAGTTGTTTTTGAAGTTGTACACCCTTTGCTTGGCGCCCAGGACGCGATAGCTGCGGGCGGAAGGTATGATACTCTGGTTAAACAAATGGGTGGCCCGGAGATCGGCGCGACAGGATATGCTGTTGGAGTGGAACGATTGCTTCTTGTTGCCAAATCAAATATAAAGACTTTGCATGAGAGGCTTCTAGTTATTCCGACGGATGAAAAATATTTAAAAGACGCGTTTCTTTTAGCGGCCAGGTTTTGGCAGGATAAAATTTCCTGCGATATTGATCATATGAAACGTTCCTTTAAAGGGCAAATGCGCAAAGCGCATAAAGAAAAAAGAAAATTTGTTATTATCATAGGTGAAGATGAGTTGAAACAGGGGAAACTTCTTTTAAAAGATATGGAAACAGGAGACCAGGAATTAATATCTTTTGAAAAGGCGGTTAGCCGGTTTATTGATGTACGGACAGGCCCCCGTGCCTGTCCGTAGCACGTTGCATGTTTTTAGGAAAATACGTGCAGCGTGATGCGTGGAACGTGTAATTTGCAATGCAAAATGATTTCGTGTTTAAGAGAATAACAGAAAAAAAGAGCAATATAAACGTAGAATAGGAAAAAATATGTAGACAGAGCTTGCCATGTACTCTGTGTGGTACATGGCCCCCGTGCCTGTCCGGCACCAAATAAGAATGATTAGATATAAGAAAGGATATAGAAGAACATGATACGGACTCATAATTGCGGGGAACTTACAGCAAAGGATGTTTCAAAAGAGGTTTCTTTGTGCGGATGGGTAGCTGCGCGGAGGGATCACGGTGAAATTATTTTTATGGATATCAGGGACAAGTTTGGGATAACACAGATAGTTTTTGATCCGGAAAAAAATAAAAAAATACATAAAACAGCGCATGAACTTCGAAACGAATATTGTATTAAAGTTACCGGAAAAGTGACGGAACGTCCGGAGGGAACAATAAATCCAAATATCACTACCGGTGAAATAGAAGTGGAAGTGCAAAATGTGGAGATACTTTCTGAATGTGAAACACCTCCGTTTGAGATTAAAGATAATATAAATGTGGCAGAAGAAGTTCGATTAAAATACAGGTATCTTGATTTGCGGCGTCCTGTTATGCAGGAAAAGCTTCGGATGAAACATAAAACGTATAAGTTTATAATGGATTTTTTGGACAAAGAAGGTTTTTTGTTTATTGAAACGCCTGTTCTTACAAGATCAACTCCTGAAGGAGCCAGAGACTACCTTGTACCGTCAAGAATACAGCAGGGTGAGTTTTACGCGTTGCCGCAGTCACCGCAGATTTTTAAACAATTATTAATGGTAAGCGGATTAGAACGGTATTTTCAGATTGTAAAATGTTTCAGGGACGAAGATTTAAGAGCAGACCGTCAGCCGGAGTTTACACAGCTGGACATGGAAATGTCGTTTGTTGAGCAGGAAGATGTTCTCGGAGTTTGTGAACGGCTGTTTAAGGGGATTTTTTCCGAGGTTATAAATAAAGATATAACAGTTCCATTTCCAAAAATGGATTATGAAGATGTTATGAACCGTTACGGCAGTGATAAGCCTGATACGCGGTTTGATGTTTTTTTGCACAATTTTACTCCAGAAATAAAAGAAAAGTGCGATTTCAAAGTTTTTAAAAGCGTTGTAGAAGCAGGCGGCAGGGTGATGGCGTTAGCCGCGCCGGGATATGGTTCAATAAGCAGAAAAGAAATAGACGATCTTACGGCTTTTGCCGGGGAGTACGGCGCAAAAGGGCTGGCTTATTTCAAGGTCGAAGAAAATGAACTGGTTTCACCTATTGTAAAGTTTTTTGATGCTGAAATGTTAGAACTTTTCAGAAAAAAAACAGGTGCTAAGCCCGGTGATATGATATTTATGGTTGCTGATTCGAAAGAAACTGCCTGTGACGCGTTAGGCGCTTTGCGGCTTAAAATCGGGAAAGATAAAGGTCTTATAGACAAAGACCGTTTTGATTTTTTATGGGTTGTAAATTTCCCGTTGTTTAAGTTTAATAAAGATGAAAAAAGATGGGTTTCAGAACACCACCCCTTTACATCGTTCCGTGATGAAGACATGAAATTTCTGGAAAACGGCGAGTTGTCCAAAGTAATATCAAAATCGTACGATTTAGTGCTTAACGGGAGTGAAATAGGTTCCGGCAGCATACGAATTCATAAAAAAAATATCCAGCAGAAAATATTTGAGGTATTGGGGCTAAGCAAAGAGGAATGTGAACAAAAGTTCGGGTTTCTTTTGGAAGCGTTTTGTTATAGCCCGCCGCCGCATGGCGGTGTCGCGTTTGGATTGGACAGGCTGATTACACTTTTTACAAAAGATACATCTATAAGGGAAGTTATCCCCTTTCCAAAAACGCAAAAGGGTATATGTATGCTTTCGGGCGCGCCGTCGCAGGTTTCGGAAAACCAGCTTAAAGAGTTAGGTATAAAAGTCCGGAAGAAAATTTGATATCTAAAAGTTTTAGCGAGTTTATTTAAGGCAAAGGAGGACAAATGTATAAGATTTGTGTATTTCTAATTGTTGCCGCGGCATTTTTGGCTGTACGCGCCGAAGCGGAAGAAAAGTTTTTGGAAGTGTATACCTTTAAGAAAGACCGAGTTGATCAGGAAGTTTCCGGGAATCGCGGATACATTATGGGTAAAGCGCCTGAACAAGTTGAAGCGCCAAGGGAAACCCAAAGGACACTCATTGGTGTTGATATTATGGTAGGAGTAACCGATGAAGATGATGAAACAGAAGACGTAATTACCGAACCGAAAAAACAACTTTCACCCCAAAAAAAACTTTCAAAGAAAAAACGTTCCGTTAATAGGACGAAAATTTCAAAGAAACAGCCGAAAAATGAAAAGCCGGTTACTGTTGTCGAAAAAGTCGTTATCGTAGAAGAGACAGAAGAAGATTGGATAAAATAATTTTTGCTGAATAACAGCCAAAAAATATAAACTTATGCGGGAAACAGTTATAAATCTCAAAAATGATTCCGAAGCAAGGCTACTTTTCGGTAAACACGACGAAAACCTTAAAAAGATTGAAAAGGTGTTTGACGTAACAACCGTGTTTCGCGCTGGCAAATTGAAGGTAACAGCTAATACCGAACATGCGGATGCTGAACATGCCGGGAAAATTATTAATGAGTTTTTGGTTGTTATCCGTAATGGCGGACATCTTTCGGTTCGGGATATTGATTACGCGATTAACAACGTGAATATCAAAATGCCGCTCAACGATATTTTTTTAGACCGGATAGAAGTGAGCTCAAAACGTGCGTTTATCGTTCCGAGGAGCGAAGGACAGAAGAGGTATATTGATGCTATCCGAAAATATGATATCGCGTTTGGGATAGGTCCAGCAGGAACTGGGAAGACCTATTTAGCAATGGCAATGGCAGTTAACGCGTTAAGAAAAAATTTGGTTTCACGTATTATCCTTACCAGGCCGGCGATAGAAGCCGGCGAGAGTTTAGGGTATTTACCGGGTGATATGTATGAAAAGGTTAATCCTTATCTGCGTCCTTTGTACGACGCGCTGTATGATATGGTTGAACCGCATTTGATAAAAGATTATCTTGATAGAGGAATTATTGAAGTAGCGCCGCTTGCTTATATGCGGGGACGTACGCTTAATGATTCTTTCATTATCATGGATGAAGCACAGAACTCCACGAAAGAACAGATGAAGATGTTTTTGACTCGGCTGGGGTTTGATTCAAAAACGGTTATTACAGGAGATGTGACTCAGAGCGACCTTCCAAAAGGCAAAGAATCGGGGCTTTTACACGCTAAATCGCTTTTGGAAAAAACCGAGGGTATAAAGTTTGTCGTTCTAAAGGGAGAAGACGTTGTCCGTCACGAACTTGTCCAAAAAATAATACAGGTTTATAAGGAAGCAGAGGCTGAACATGAATAAAGTGTTTAGGTACAAGGCAATAACTGAAATTGCTACAAATAAACAGAATATATCAATTGCTCTTATACTTGTATTTTGTGCAGCAGCGCTTTTCAGTATGTTTATCAGCCCGCAATTATATCAGTGGAATATTCATGAAGGGGATATCGCGTTAAAAGATGTTTACGCGCCTTATGATTTTACTTATTTTTGGGAAATAGACGATGAAAAGACACAGAAAGCAAAAGAAGTTGCGGCTAAAAGAGTGCCTTATTATTTGTGGGACGATACGGTTTTAGAAGATAATACTGTATCTGAAACCGGTAGGTTTTTTGATGTGCTTGACGCGGAAAAAGAACAAGCATTACCAATAAACGACAAAGTTAACAATCTTAAAGATGCCGCGGAAGGTAAAATTTTAGATAAAAATCTTAAAGTTTTATTGGAGTATCACGATTCCGGGGAATTGAGAACCAAAACAATTCTGGTTCTTCAAGCCGCCTTTAAGAGAGGTTATTTAAGTTCTGAAAACTATGAATTTTTGAAGGAAAAAGGTGTTGCGAAGGTTTCTATTTTGAGCGAAGAAGCAGCAGAGCCCTCAGAGCAGAATTTGAACGATCTCTTGGTACAAGCAAATATTCCGGAAACGCTTGAAGCTCTCACGGAAACTGAATTTGGTTCTGACCGAAAAATCCGGCAGGCGGTAAGTTCGGTATTATCAGTCCTAATTGTGCCTAATCTGCGGTTAGATGAGAAAAAAACAGAGTCTGAAAGAATTGAAGCCGAAAAAAGTATTGATCCGATATACCGCAGATGGGAAGTTAAAAAGAATGAACTTATTGTTGAAAAAGGAAAGTGGGTTAACGCTCGTCACATCACACAGGTGTCGCAGTTAAGGCGGGTTTTTCGGCCGGGTATTACTCCGAGTTTTTTTATCGGGGTAATTGTTCTCTTTTTTATTTTATGGATGATAGTTTCAATTTTTATGTCATTCACTCAGAAAAAACATTTTTTAACATATACAAAAAATATTGTCATAATACTTTTAAACCTGCTATTTATAATTATTGTAGCGGATTTTATTATGAGGTCGCCCCAGCCGACGTATTTTGTTCCAATGGCTGGTATGGCCATGATTATTACGCTTTTAGTTAATTTTAACGCTGCTTTTATTTGTGCCGTTATCATGAGTCTTTTTATATCTCTATTAATGGGCGGCGGAAGTGAAGTAATGCTTGTATTGTTGACAGGCAGTGTTGTTGGAATGTTTGCGGTTAAAGGTGCCCGGAGACGTACGCAGATATTATGGGCAGGTCTTTTGGCCGGACTGGCAAAATTTGCGGCCATAGCCTGTATCGGCTTAATAAATAGTATGCAGCTGGATTTTTTTATACATGACGGGCTTTGGGGAATTGCCAGTGGTGTTTTATCCGGTTTTATAGTTATGGGACTTTTGCCGGTGTTTGAGCATTTGTTTAAAGTGCCGACAAATATAAGCTTATTGGAACTTTCGGATTTAAACCATCCGCTTTTGAAAAAACTGGCAATGGAGGCGCCCGGAACGTATCATCACAGCATCATGGTTGGAAACCTTGCAGAATCTGCGTGTGATGCGATAAGCGCGAACAGTCTTTTGGCCAGGGTAGGGGCATATTATCATGACATTGGTAAAATGTCTAAAGCCGAATATTTTACGGAAAATGAAATGACTTCAGGATCAAAACATTCCAATCTGGCACCGTCAATGAGTGCGTTGATAATTGCTAAACATGTAAAAGAAGGCGAAGAATTAGCTAAAAAGTATAAATTGAATACCAAGATTATAGATTTCATTACACAGCATCACGGTGACAGTTTGATTTTTTATTTTTATCAAAAAGCGATTCAGAAGGCAAAAGAACCGGAATCTCTGAAAGAAGACAATTTCAGGTATCCTGGTCCAAAACCTCAAACTAAAGAAAGTGCTATTGTGCTTTTGGCGGATTCTGTTGAGGCATCAAGCCGGGCATTGGATGATCCGACTCCTTCAAGCATCAGGAATCTTGTAAAAAAGATTATAAACAACAAGTTTATTGACGGACAGTTGGACAATTGTGATCTTACGCTTAAAGATATGCATGAAATAGCGAATAGTTTTGTAAGAGTGCTTACGGGTGTGTTTCATACACGTCTGGATTATCCGGAGGACATTAAAAAATCATCGAACGGGACAGTTAAGAATGGTACAGATAAACTGCATAAACCAAAACAAAAAAAGAAAGATTAATATTCCCGGGGTTACGAAAGTCGCCGCGGCAGTATTAAGAACTCATGGAAAAAAGAATGTTGAGGTAAATATTGTTTTTGTCAGCAACCAGAAAATACGTGCGATTCACAGAACTTATCTTGGCAAAGACATTTCAACGGATGTGATGGCGTTTCCGGCTGAACAGGAGAAAAAGAAAAGGAAATGTTCCGAACAGGTGTTTGTATCCGCGTTTCCGGGAAAAAGTAATTTTTTAGGGGATATTATTATTTCATCGGATAAGGCTTTTTATAACGCGAAAATTTTTAATACAAGCTTTAAAGAAGAAACAGCACTTTATGTTATTCACGGGTTGCTTCATCTTTTAGGATATGATGACGTTTCGGCCGTAAAAAAAAACGTAATGAAAAAAAAAGAAAATGAATTCCTGCAAAAAACCAGAAGATTCATATAGTAAAAGTTTTATGCGAAGCGTTAGTGCGGCGTTAGAAGGAGTTGTTCATACGCTGCAGGCGGAACGCAACATGCGTCTGCATTTTTTGATTGGGTTTTTAGCAATAATCGCGGGAATTTATTTCAGTCTGAATGCAATAGAGCTTATGCTGCTTTGTTTTGCAGTAACGTTTGTTTTGGTTTGTGAAATGTTTAATACGGCAATTGAATATTCGACGGATCTTATCAGTGAAAAATATCATCCGGTAGCGAAGATAATAAAAGACATTGCTGCCGGCGCGGTTTTTGTGAGTTCCGTGAACGCGGCCGTTGTCGGATATATATTGCTTTATAAACGGATGCAGGGATGTGTTGGAAAATCTTTTTTTATCATAAAACAGTCATCATGGCATATAACGTTTATTGTTCTTTTAGTAGTTGTAGGGCTTGTTCTTTTGATAAAGATAATTCGTAAAGAAAAAGACCTTTTGCGCGGCGGTATGCCGAGCGGGCATTCCGCTATCGCGTTTGCGGTTTGGGTTGTAGTTTCATTAGTTACGGGGAACACGATGGTTTCTCTTTTAGTATTTGTTATGGCTGTTTTAATTGCAAAGAGCCGTATGGCTATGGGGATACATAGTTTGGGGCAGGTTATTGTCGGGAGCGTTATCGGCGTGCTCGTTACTTTGATGATATTTCAGTTATTATCATAAATTGGTAGGGTGTATTCTAAAAAACTCAGGGTGGGATTATGAAAAAAACATGGAACGCTTTTTTAATTTATTTCATTAATGGTATTGTGCTTCTTTTGCCCGTTGTTATTACCATCGTGCTGATACGATTTTTAGCCATACAATTGAATAACATAGTTTTAGACCCGATTATGAAACTTTTTGCGCCGGTAGTAATGGGGTTTAGACGGATCTATGTGGCAAAAACTTTAATTTTTCTCCTTATTATTTTTTTAATTGCAGCTATTGGATGGGGAGCGAGAATTTTGTTTATAAAAAGATTTTTTTCACATGGTGAAAAACTTTTGATTAAAGTGCCTATTTTGGGCAGAATATATAACGCATCAAAACAAATATTTTCAGCGTTGGTTGGTCAGGGCAAAACCATATTTAAACAGGTAGTAATGCTTGAATATCCAAGAAAAGGCATATATTCAATCGGATTTACGACCGGTGACGCGAAAGGTGAACTGGATCAGGTAATCGGCAAAGAGTCTTTAAGCGTTTTTGTGCCGACAACTCCGAATCCGACAAGCGGCCTTTTTTTGGTTGTACCGAAAGAAGAAATATATTTTCTGAAAATGGGAGTTGAAGACGGAATGAAACTTGTTATTTCCGGAGGTTCATTCTCGCCGTATCATGAAACTGACGAAAGCTAAGGTTTAACTTAAAACGCAATAACGGGTGAGATACAACAACGGGATTATTTCGTAATGGCAGCACATAAAGCCGAAGGCATTATACTTAAGAAATATCTTTTGCGTGAAACTAGTTACATTATAATTGCGTTTACAAAAGAATTCGGAAAGATAAAGGGAGTTATCAAAGGTGTCAGGGCACCGTACCCGCAATTCGCGGGTAATTTTGAAATTTTTACACAATGCAGACTGCTCTTTTATAAAAAAAAGAAAAATGCAATGGATCTTATAACGCAGTGCGAAGCCTTGGATTTTTTTCTTCCAATAAGAAAAGACATTGAAAGGTTGACATATGCGAATTATTTTATAGAATTAGTTAATACCGTAACCACAGAATATGATATAAACGAGGAGCTTTACCGGGTATTAACCGAAAGTCTTAAAATGCTGGCGTCGAAAACAAGTGCAAAACGCGCGGCCAGGATATTTGAACTTAAACTGCTTAATGTTTTAGGGTTTAGCCCGCAGATGGAAGAATGCGCGTTATGCGGGTATGCCGGAACGGGATTAAACTTATTCAGCATTAAAAACGGCGGGGTTTTGTGCAAATCTTGCGGTAAAGTTTCCGGAGGGTTTATGAGTTTGTCAAATGGTACAGTTAATTTTATAAAAAAGATTCAGCAGAATGATTTTGATAAAATAGCTCAGATAAAAGTCAGTAAAGAAGTCGGGATGGAAACAGAGACGGTTTTAAAAAAATTTTTAAATTATTATATCAATTATCCGATTAAATCATTGAAGTTTTTAGAACATATAGAAAAAATGAAAACCAAATATACACCTTTTGTTTCTTAGCATGACAGAGGATATGCGCGGGGACAAATACAACAGAAGAGAAATTATGAATAGAGTAGCTTTAAAAGATATAGCCAATCTTTGTAAACGCCGGGGATTTATTTTTCAGGACAGCGAAATTTACGGAGGCATAGGAAGTGTTTGGGATTACGGTCCGCTGGGAGTTGAACTTAAGAAAAACGTTAAGGATCAATGGTGGAAACGCATGGTATATGAGCGCAGTGATGTAGAAGGGCTGGATGCCGCTATTATAATGAACCCTGAAACTTGGAAAGCTTCCGGGCACGTTGGGTCTTTTGCTGATATGATGGTTGACTGCAAAGAATGTAAAAAACGTTTCAGGATAGACCATCTAAAAGGCAAAGAATGTCCGGAATGCGGCGGAGCTCTTACTGAACCCAAAAGTTTTAATCTGATGTTTAAAACACAGGTTGGTTCGGTTGAAGGCCAGGCGCTGGATGTATATTTACGGCCTGAGACAGCTCAGGGAATATTTGTAAATTTTGAGAATATACTTAATTCCAGCCGGCAAAAACTTCCGTTTGGTGTCGCTCAGATAGGAAAATCTTTTCGTAATGAAATTACCACAGGCAATTTTACTTTCCGGAGCCGCGAATTTGAACAAATGGAACTGGAATTTTTTGTAAAACCCGGTGAAGATGAGAAATGGTATGATTATTGGGTCTCGGAACGGTTAGACTGGTATTTGTCGTTAGGCATAGACAAAGAAAACCTGCGTCTTCGTGAACATGAAAAAGATGAGCTTGCGCATTATGCTAAAAGATGTCACGATATTGAGTTTCTGTTTCCCATGGGATGGTCGGAACTGGAAGGTATTGCCAACAGGACGGATTATGATTTAAAACAGCACGCAAAAATCAGCGGAGCCAATTTACAGTATTTTGACGATAGTAAGGGAACGAGTTATCTGCCGTATGTTATTGAACCATCAGGCGGGATTGACCGGGCAGTTCTCGCGTTTTTGGTTGACGCGTACAAATCTGAAAAAGTAAGAGACAAAAACCGTGTTTATTTGTCAATTGATAAACGGCTTGCGCCGATAAAAATCGCGGTTCTGCCGCTTCTTAAGAACCGTCCGGAAATTGTCGAGAAAGCGCGTAAAATAAGAGCAGATCTTGGAGGTAAATACCGTGTAGTTTATGATGATACAGCATCAATCGGACGATTGTACCGGCGGCAGGATGAAATCGGGACGCCTTATTGTATTACCGTTGATGTTGAGTCATTGGACGATAACAAGGTTACTGTGCGTGAACGCGATACAATGGAACAGGAAAGAGTTGACGTCTCCCTGTTGGGAGAATATATGAGTAAAAAGCTTGAGTTATAAGCGTTATTTCTCAAGTTTGTTTTTATTGAAAAGAGTGAAGTAGAGTTCACACAAAAATGGGAGGAAAAGGTACGATGAGTAAGAAAAAAGTCATGAAAAAAGCAACAGCTTCAAATTCAAAATCAAAGAAAAACGTGTATTTCTTTGGAGGAGAAAAAGCTGACGGTAACGGAAGTATGAAGAATTTATTGGGCGGCAAAGGCGCTAACCTTGCGGAAATGGCAGGCCATCCAAAATTAAAAATTCCCGTACCGGCAGGGTTTACAATAACAACAGACGTATGTACGGCGTATTACAACAATAAAGGTAAATATCCGCAAGGGCTTACCGAAGAAGTTAAAAAAGCAATGAAAAAAGTGGAAACTGTAATGGGTAAAAAGTTTGGTGATACTGAAAACCCTCTTCTTGTGTCCGTACGTTCCGGAGCAAGGCAGTCTATGCCGGGTATGATGGAAACAGTTCTTAATGTCGGGCTGACAACAAAGACAATAAACGGTATTATCAAAAAAAGCGGAAACGAAAGGTTTGTATATGACGCTTACAGAAGGCTGATTACCATGTATTCTGACGTTGTCATGGAAAAAGCCGCGGGAAAAGAACCGCAGGAAGGCAAAGGTATCCGCCAACAGCTTGAAAAACTTCTTGAACAGAAAAAAGAAGAAAAAGGCGTGAAACTTGACACTGATCTTACCGCGGAAGACCTGAAAGATCTTTGCAGTAACTACAAGAAGAAGATAAAACAGGTATTGGGCAAAGAGTTTCCGGATGACCATGAAGAGCAGTTATGGGGCGGTATGGGAGCGGTATTTGCGTCATGGAACGGGAAAAGAGCTATTTCATATCGAAAAATTGAAAATATTCCGCATGAATGGGGAACAGCAGTTAATGTTCAGGCCATGGTTTTTGGTAACATGGGGGATAAGTCGGCAACCGGTGTGGCTTTTACGCGTAATCCGGGTAATGGCGATAACAATTTTTACGGTGAATACCTTATAAACGCGCAGGGAGAAGATGTTGTCGCGGGAACAAGGACGCCCGCTCCGATAAATGAAAACTCACAAAGCGATCATAACAAACATGAGTTGATGCTGAAGAATTTTATTCCGGCAATTTATAAACAGCTGGATGCAATTCAGAAAAAACTTGAGAAACATTACCATGATATGCAGGACGTTGAGTTTACCATTGAAGACGGAACACTTTATCTCTTGCAGACACGTGTAGGAAAACGTAACGGGCCTGCGGCTGTTAAAATGGCAGTTGATATGGTAAACGAAAAACTAATTACCAAAAAAGAAGCTGTAATGCGTGTAAAACCGTCTCAGCTTGACGAACTTCTGCATCCGATTATAGATCCGGACGTGGAAAAAATAAACAAACCTCTGGCAAAAGGTTTGCCTGCAGGGCCGGGTGGAGCTATAGGCCGGATAGTGTTTGATTCGGACAGTTCCGTTGAATGGGCAAAAAAAGGCGAAGACGTTATTCTTGTAAGAGAAGAAACCAACCCGGAAGACGTTGAAGGAATGCGAGCCGCAAAGGCGATACTTACTACACGCGGCGGTATGACTTCACACGCGGCGCTTGTTGCTCGCGGGTGGGGTAAATGCTGTGTTGTCGGTTGTAACGAACTTGAAATTGATTATGCCAAGAAAACAGCAAAAATGGGTGACATTACGCTTAAAGAAGGCGATTGGATTACTTTAAACGGCACAAAAGGTCTTGTGTACAAAGGTGTTTTGCCGACAATAGATGCGACAAAAGAAAACAAGACTTTAAATGCTTTTCTGAAAATATGTGATTCTGTCAGAACAATGAAAATACGAACAAATGCTGATACTCCGGAAGACGCTCAAAGAGCTCGTGATTTTGGCGCTGAAGGTATCGGCCTTTTCAGAACAGAACATATGTTTTACGGCGAAGGTTCAGAAAAACCGCTTTTTAAACTCAGAAAAATGATATTATCAGATTCTGTGGAAGACAGAAAAGCAGCGCTTAATGAACTGTTCCCATATGTTAAATCAGATATCAAAGGAACGCTTAAAGCCATGGCAGGGCTTCCGGTTACAATCAGGCTTCTGGATCCGCCTTTGCATGAGTTTGTTCCGCACCAACAAGAAGCACTGAAAGAACTGGCAAAAAGCCTTAATATAAGTATGCCGGATCTTGAAAAACGCGTAGCTTTGCTTAAAGAAAGCAATCCCATGATGGGACATCGCGGAGTTCGGTTAGGCATAACTTATCCGGAAATAACTGAAATGCAGGTAAGAGCCATACTCGAAGCGACTGCAGAACTGATTAAGGAAAAAAAGAAAGTATTTCCGGAAATAATGATACCGGTTGTAGGAACCGATAAGGAGATAAACAACCAGAAAGAAATCATAAACCGCGTAAAAAGCGAAGTTCTTAAAAAATACAACGTCAAGAAACTTCCGCTTATGATCGGGACAATGATAGAGATTCCGCGTGCTGCGCTTACAGCAGACAAGATTGCGAAAGAAACCGAGTTTTTCTCTTTTGGCACCAATGACTTGACGCAGATGAGTTATGGTTTTTCACGCGACGACATGGGCGGTTTTCTGGTTCCGTATCTGGACAAGGATATAATTGCGAAAGATCCGTTTCAGTCGTTGGACACCGAAGGTGTAGGCCAGCTTATTACGGTAGGTATTGACCGCGGTAGAAAAGTTAAGCCAAAACTCAAGGTTGGTATCTGCGGAGAACACGGAGGCGATCCTGATTCTATACTATTTTGTTACAAAGCTGGTATGGATTATGTGAGCTGTTCTCCGTTTCGTGTCCCGATAGCTAGACTTGCCGCAGCGCAGGCAGCTATTATGGGATAAGAATATAGATGTTGTTTGTTTTCGCTGTTTGTTCGCGCAAGCAGCGAAAACAACGGCAGGGTAGATACTAAGCGCGAAAAGTGACAAACCAAAAAGAGAGGAGTAATTGCGGTTCGGAAACGAAGATCAGCAGGTATTCCGGACAGGCAATACACTAAGTATGGATGCGATAAAACTTTATCTTAAAGACATACGGGATTTGCCGCTTTTAACAGCGGAACAGGAAAAAGATTTAGCAATAAAGATTAAAAAAGGCAACAAAAAGGCACGCCAGACAATGATTCAAAGCAACCTGCGGCTAGTTATCAATATCGCGAAAAAATACAGTTATTTGGGTGTGCCTATGCTGGATCTGATAGAAGAGGGGAACCTTGGTCTCATGAAAGCGGTTACGAAATATGATCCGCACAAAGGTTACAGATTCAGCACTTACGCGGCATGGTGGATTAAACAGTTTATTACCAGGGCCGTGGCAAACCAGGGAAAAACCGTACGCATACCGGTTTATGTTATGGAAATGCTGATGCGTTTTCATAAAGTCAAAAAACATCTACTACAACGAATGAAAAAAAATCCTCAGATGAGCGATATTGCGAAAAAAATGAAACTTCCGGTTGCACGTGTACGCCAGCTTAGTCACATGGCATCCAATATTGCGAGTTTAAACGCCCCGATAGGCGAATCCGGAGATTCGGAATTTATGGACTTAATTGAAGACGAAAGTATTGTTAATTCAGTTGATGAACTTTCAAAATTTTTGCTTCATGAACGGATTGAAGGTTTGCTGGAAAAAATGACCGAACGTGAAAAAAGAATCCTGACGCTTCGGTTTGGTTTAACCGAAGACGGTGTTTCTCATACATTGAGAGATACTGCCAAACATTTCGGCATAACCCGGGAAAGAGTCCGGCAAATTGAAGCCGCGTGTATGCATAAACTTCGAAAAATGATGGAAGATCAGGAAAAAGACGCCCAGGATCGTATGACAAAAAAGTCAAAAAACAGAAAAAGCCTGCGGAAAAAATAGTTTTATTACTTTAACGGAAAAATTTTACAAATAGATAATATTTGATGATTTTAAAGTTAAAACCGTTATAAAACTCAGGATTTTTGGGCATTTTAGACTGAATTAGATGAAACCAAAAAAGAACCTACAAAATAAGTAGGTTTTTTTTATGAGTTGATTTGATAAAACCAAAAATTCAATTGACAAATTCGCAACGAAATGATACCCTGGTAAAAAGATGTGACTTTTTCTGATATTGCTTGAGATTGTATAAAAGAAATGATAAAATGAGACAACATTATAAATAGCAAACCCAACAGGGAGATATGTCATGCTAATCAAAAAAGCATCCGTGTTTTTAAAAGTAACAGCTGTAACAGTAACAGCTGTTTTTTTATGGAACCAGATTGTCTGGGCTGGTGATCTAACAAGTACGCCGCTTTCATCCCAAAATACAATCGATCCAATATCCCCGATAGGTGATTCCCAAATTGTAGATACCCGCCAAACACAAATGGAATCTTTAATCGCGAAGAAACAGGACATAGAAAATTTTATTTCCCAACCAAACGTTTTAACCACTACATATGATGAAATCTCTGAACCATGTTTTGAAATAATATCAGAATCCGGTGATAAAATAATTTACGTTAACGGCAAAATAGATTCAATTGAAACATACGACGGCATGCTTATAACCGATATAACGCTTAATGATGAAAATGCATTGGTTGCCGCCAAAATCAAATATTCTGATAATAAAGAGTTGTTAATACAATCCGGAAAGGTTAAATCGTTAAGTTTAGCTGATGGAACAAAATATACGTACGACAATGAGGGGCTTCTTGAAAGCATAGAATATATTGATGGTAGAGTTGAAACGTTTGAATATAAAAAAGATATAGATGAAAACGTTCAGGAAACAATACTTAAAGATAATGAAAAAAGCGTATATTACGATTCAGAAAACAATATAACAAAAACAAGGTACAAAACAGGCAAAGTTATAGAGTATGATGCAGGCATTATTACACGAATAATACACGAAGACGGCACAATATTAATCTATAAAAAACTGGAAAATGAAGAAAAATCGTGTTTGTACGAAATTGAAAGCAATGGAAACAAATACCATATAGAAAATGGAAAAATTTCGGGAATAGAATATAAATACGGCGATATTCTAACGGGAGTGGTTTTTAATGCTGACGGTAAATTTATTGAAGGAACGGTTGAAAAAGCGGATGGTACAAAATATAAGATAAAAAATGGAAGACTAATTTCTTTTGAAACCCCGGCAGAACAATTGAAAGTAAACTATGAATATGAATTGGATGATATGCAAAACATAGTCATTTGCAATGTTACGGTTCAGCAGGAAAATACCATCCGAACATACAGGTATATAAAGGAAGACAATACAATAATTATAGAAGAAGCAGGCAGCGAATACCATTATGATGAAAACTGGAACTTGTTGACGGTAAAAGACGCGAATGGCGAATACCAGGCAAAATATGACAATACAGGTTTTTACGCTGGAACAACATTTACGGCATATGACGGTATGACGAAAGCGTATAATAAAGACGGAAAACTAGAAGAGATAAAATTATCCGACGGAACAGTATACAAATATTTTACCGAAGGCGACGATACCGGAAAACTTGAAAGTTTAGAAAAGGCTGACGGCAGCGAATACACTTATGACTATGAAATCAATGATTTCGAAGAATTAGAAGTGACGCAAAGACAAGGAATTTCTGTAGGAGACATATATGAAACGATATACAGTACAACATCTGTATCTTACGATAAAAACCCCACATTTAAATTCAATTTAAATTTTGATAGTTCTGCCAGCTATAATAATCTAAGCGCCAACGCGTCATATTACAAATATAACGATAAATATATCAATTTAAGTATGTCTATGGGAACAAATTCGAGTTATGTTTACTATTACGAATATAATTATGTAACAAAACAGCGGGACTCGAAAAATACGAATATTAATGTAAAAATTAAAAAAAATACTGAATATACGGGTGAATTTATATGGAAAGAAGACGGTGTTTACCTATATATGTACGAAACCGGAACCTCAAGGCCTGAAAAAGAAGCATATAGATTAACAACACTAAATTGGAACCCTACCTTTAGAGTAAGCGGTAATAACGCGCGCGTAAGAGTTGATTCTTTATCAGACGGTCAATTCTATTATAAAAAAGAAATACGATCTAACATTTCCAACAGTGATACGGAAATTGATTCAGAATACAGCACTGAATATAATACGGTTTTCAGTTTTGATGATAGTAACAGTTATAAATATTTGTATTACTATGCTTATGGAAGAACTGAAGACGGGTATAGCAGGTTATCTGTA
>JBDRLO010000068.1:0-3125 GCA_043812935.1 Candidatus Omnitrophota bacterium | reverse complement strand
TATCAACTTCCGGGGCCAATATATTGACTAGGTTTTCGGCTGTTTCAAAAGTGTCCACATCAAGCGCTACGATTAATTTTGTTTTTATCATCTTCTTTCTTTCTATGAGGACAGGCACAGGGACCTGTCCCTACGCATTTTGTTTTCCTATTCTTTCTAAAGAGCAGGCACGAGTTCATTCATAAGCGGACAGGGGCAAGCCCTGTCCCTACAGAATTATTTTCCTGTTTTTCCCCCAAGAACAGGCGCGAAGGCATGTCCCCACAAAATCATTTTTTCGTTTTTCCATCCAAGGACAGGCACAGGGGCCTGTCCCTACACATTTTGCTTTTCTATTTTCCCAATTAGATAACTTAGTTTTTTTATGTTTTTTCTCTTTAAATAATCTTTAAATTCTTGCAAAATCACATCATATGCATTCGGGTTTACAAAATTGGCAGTTCCTATTTGTACTGCTTGCGCCCCGCACAACATAAACTCAACAACATCCATACCTCTCATTATACCGCCTATCCCTATAATCGGAATCTTTATTTTTTTGTACGCGTCCCTTACGGCTTTTAATGCCAGCGGTTTTATCGCCGGGCCGCTAAGTCCGCCCACAATGTTACCCAAAATAGGTTTTTGTTCCTCTGTGTCCACTGCTATTCCCATGTAAGTATTAACCATGGAAACCGCATCCGCACCGCCGATTTCTGCCGCACGAGCTATTTCAGCAATATCCGTAACATTGGGCGTTAATTTTGCTATAACAATTCTGCGGGTTATTTTTTTTACTTTTTTGACGATTTTTTCCGTTACCTTTGGATCCTGGGCTATTAGCCGGCATTTTGTCCCTTTATGAATTACATTTGGACAGGAAAGGTTTATCTCAAACGCATTGGGAAAATGTTTTTCTGAAAGTTTTTCTACACATTTTTCAAATTCTTTTTCATTGCCGCCTGCAACGCTAATTATAATTTTTGTTTTTAGTCTTTTCAGATACGGATAATTTTCTTTTCTGAACCTGTCCGCACCTTTATTTTCTAAACCAATAGAATTCAGTAACCCTGAGGGAGTTTCTACAACCCTGGGAGGAGTGTTTCCTTCGCGAGCAGAAACAGTTACTGTCTTGGTAATGATCGCGCCGACCTTTTCTATGTCAAAAAAATCTTCAAACTCTTTCCCGTATCCAAATGTTCCCGATGCCGTCCAAATGGGATTTTGAAACTCTTCATTTCCAATTTTTATTTTTATATCTGTCATACCGCGTCCCATTTTATCTCTCTTGAATCAAATACCGGCCCGTCTTTACATGTCATTTTGTATCCATCTATCGTCATTATCGCACACCCCAAACACGCGCCTATCCCGCATGCCATGTACTCGGCAAAAGAAATCTGAGCGTTTATCTCAAATTTTTCAGCAATTTTGTTTACGCTTTTTATCATCTGTTTGGGCCCGCAAACAAACATTATGTATTTTGCTTCCCTTCCTTTTTGTTGTGCAGTTTTTTTACATTTCTTCAAGTATTCGCATAAAATATCCGTTACTCTGCCCTTTTTGCCTAATGTTCCATTTTCCGTAGAAATAAATACTTTTGATCCTGTTTTCTTTAATTTGTTTTCACATAACACATGTTCTTTTCCGCAGGCTCCTTCAAAAACCGATACGTTTATACCTTTTTTTCTCAAATCTTTCGCAAGCATATATAATGGTACTATTCCATGTCCGCCTGCCACAATTAACGCTTCTTCTTTTGCGCTGATTTTGCTAAGGTCAAACCCATTTCCCAAAGGGCCTACAATTGAAACTAATTCTCCCTTTTGCCTTTGGCTTAAAGTTTCCGTTCCCTGACCCACGATTTTGTACAATAAATACGTTTTGTCCTTTTCAGTAAAATGCACTCCTAGTGGTATCCTGAGAAGAGGATCGCTGTTTTTGTCCTGAACTCTTATCATTACAAACTGTCCGGGGCGGGCTTTCCGCGCAAGCCATTCATTTTGTATTGCCATTTCAAAATGGTCTGGCGCGGTTTTTCTGTTTGATATTATTTTTGCTTGTAGTATTTTTTTTGTTTTCATAAACTGAGTTTAAATTATATGTCCATTTTTTACAACACTTTTTCCCGCGCAAAACACATGCTGAACAAGCGCTTTCATTTTCTTGCCGATAAAAGGAGAATTGCTCGCTTTAGATTGAATATTTTTTTTATTGCATGTCCACTCCTTATCCGGGTCTATAATAACAATATCCGCGGTTTTTCCTATTTTTAATGACCCTCTATCATACTTTAGAATATTCGCAGGATTAATAGTTAATTTTTGAATCAAATCCGGCCAATCCAGATATTTTTCATCTACAAGGTTTTGCACAGAAAGAGATAATGCGGTTTCCAGTCCAATCATGCCAAACGGAGCGTAATTAAACTCTTTTTCTTTTTCATTCTCCAGATGCGGAGCATGATCTGTAGCAATAACGTCTATTGTCCCATCTTTAAGAGCTTCTTTTAATGCTTTAATATCTGCATTGGTTCTTAGAGGCGGATTCACTTTAAAATTAGTATCAAATGTTTTGATGTTTTCATCTGCAAGAGAAAAGTGATGGGGGGTCACTTCCGCCGTAACTTTAACCCCTCTTTTTTTTGCCTGTCTTATGATTTCAACTGATTTTGCCGCGCTGACATGGGCAATATGTAGTCTTGCGCCAGTCAATTCAGCAAGCTGGATGTCTCTTTCAACTATTACGCTCTCTGCTTCCACAGGTATAGGCGCTAACCCTAACACTGTTGAGAAATATCCCTCATTCATCACACCTTCACCAGCTAACTCTTTGTCTTCGCAATGAGAGATAATAAGTAAATCCAGCATGGACGCGTATTCCATAGCGCGCCGCATTAACTCCGCGTTCTCTATGGAATCTCCGTCATCTGACAAAGCCAGGCACCCGGCTTCTTTTAACTCTCTCATTTCCGAGAGATGTTTCCCTTCTCTTGCCCTTGTTATTGTACCTATGGGCAATACTTTTGATTTTCCCGCCTCTTTTGCCTTTTCAAATAGAAATTTTACATCAGCCTGACTGTCGCATGCGGGATTTGTATTCGGCATCGCGCATATTGTTGTAAACCCACCTTTAACCGCAGACCT
>JBDRLO010000067.1:0-19683 GCA_043812935.1 Candidatus Omnitrophota bacterium | reverse complement strand
GGAGAATGCGGAAAAATTTAAAGAAGTTTTAGCGCGGCCGATACCAAAAGTACCGGCTTTGAGAGGAAAGACAATAGTAAATTTGTTTTGTGAACCATCAACCAGAACAAGATCGTCCTTTGAGCTGGCTGCAAAAAGATTGAGTGCGGATACTTTAAGTATAGCGGCATCGTCATCCAGTTTTATAAAAGGAGAAAGTTTAAAAGATACTGCGCAAAATATAGAAGCAATGCGGGTAGATATGATTATTATTAGGCATTCATGTTCCGGAGCAGCGCATTTTCTTGCCCAAAACGTAAAGGGATCTGTAATTAATGCGGGAGACGGGATGCATGAACATCCTACGCAGGCATTATTAGATGTGTTTACGATTAAAGAAAAAAAGGACAAAATTAAAAATCTTAGAGTTAGCATTATTGGTGACATTGCCCATTCACGAGTTGCTAGAAGCAATATCTGGGCATTGACAAAATTGGGAGCTAAAGTAACGGTATGCGGGCCCAAAACATTGATTCCTAAAGAAATCGAAAAAATGGGGGTATCTGTTACCTATAACATTGAAGAAGCCTTAAAAGATGCAGATGTTTTGAATATCTTAAGAATTCAAAAAGAAAGACAGCAAAAAGCTTTATTCCCGAGCATCAGAGAATATATCAAAGGATTTGGAATCACAAAACCGCTGTTGAACAAATATGCGAAAGAAGATGTTTTAGTTATGCACCCGGGGCCAATAAATAGAGGTATAGAATTAAGCCAGGACGTAGCAGATGGAAAATATTCTGTTATTTTGGAACAGGTGACTAATGGGGTTGCGGTTAGAATGGCAGTTTTGTTTTTGCTAAATCACGCAAGATTGAGCAAAGTGGAGAAGAAGGCGTGATGTTTCCTCAATTCTGGGGCTTGCGCAGCTAAGATCGAGTTAAAGCAGAAAGTAAGTGGAGGAATGGGGAAAGAGGGATATAACTATTGTGGAATTAACGGAGCGAAATTAACAATGATAACAGAAATATGAGGAGATTTGATATGAAAATATTGATAAATGGTGGAAAAATAATTGACCCTTCCCAAAAACTAAACAAAAAAGCAGATATTTTAATTGAAAACGGCAAAATTATAGATATGCAGAGTGCAATTAATGTAAATGCTGATGAAATAATTTTAGCTGACAATAAAATTGTTACACCCGGTTTTATTGATATGCACACGCATTTGCGGGAACCTGGAAGAGAAGATGTGGAAACCGTTGAAACGGCTGTTAGAGCCGCTGTTAAAGGCGGGTTTACAACGGTATGCGCGATGCCGAATACAAATCCTGCCTGTGACAGTCAGGCAGATGTAAAATTTTTGTTTGAAAAAGCAAAAGAAGCCGGAAAATCAAAAGTGTTGCCCATAGGTACAATAACAAAGGCAAGAGAAGGGAAATATCTCTCAGAAATGAGAGAATTAAAAGAGGCTGGATGTCCGGCTGTCTCAGATGATGGAGATTCTGTAGAAAACGCGGAATTAATGCGGCGCGCAATGGAATATGCGTCAATGATCGATCTGCTTATAATATCCCATTGTGAAGATAAACAATTGGCAGGTGACGGAGTAATGAATGAAGGATATTTTTCAACAGTATTAGGGTTAGCGCCTATGCCAGCCGAGGCAGAGAGTACAATAGTTGAAAGAGATATCCAGCTTGCTGAATTAACAGGCGTGAGATTGCATATTGCTCATGTAAGTACGGCAAAATCCGTTGAAATTATAAGACTGGCAAAAAAAAGAGGGGTCAAAGTTACGGCAGAAGTAACGCCTCATCATTTTTCTCTTTCGGATGAAAATATTAAAACGTTTGATGCAAACTTTAAAGTGAATCCGCCTTTAAGATCAAACGAGGATATTAAAGCCTTAAAAGAGGGGCTTAAAGACGGGACAATAGATGTTATTGCTACGGATCACGCGCCGCATTTAGAAAACGAAAAAGAAAAAGAATTTAATTATGCTCCGTTCGGTATGATTGGACTGGAAACAGCGCTGTCGCTTTCCGTGCAGAATCTTATAGATGAAAAATATTTGGACTGGCCGGGGTTAATCCAAAAACTAACCGCAAATCCCGCGAATATTTTAAAATATGACGGAGGATCGTTAAAAATAGGAAAAACCGCGGATATAATTGTTATAGCCCCGGAAAAAAAGTGGATATACGAAAAAGAGAACATCCAGTCCAAGGCGGTTAATTCTCCTTTTATCGGCAAGAAAATGAAAGCGTTTGTTCAAGATGTGATTTGCGGAGGAAAAAGGGTTGTAAAAGATGGACAAATAATTTAAACTCATTTTATGAAAACTTCAAAAAACAAAAAAATACTTCAGGGGAAAATCATATCAAACAAAAAAACCGCGCCTGATCATTTTGAAATAGCAATACAAAATGAATGGCTTGCGCGAAACTCCCGTCCCGGACAGTTTGTAATGATAAAAGTGCAGGACAAGAATAACGATCCTTTGCTTAGGATACCATTAGGCGTGCACTTTACCGAAAAAGACAGGACATATTTGTTGTATAAAATCGTGGGCGCGGGAACCGAAACTCTATGTCAAAGACAAAAGGGAGAAGTAATCTCAGTTTTAGGCCCTTTAGGCAACGGGTTTGATCTTAGAGGGCTAAGTGAAAAAAAAGAAGCGCTAATTGTTGCAGGCGGGCATGGAATAGTTCCGTTATATATGCTCGCGAAAGAGTTAAGAAAAAGAGGCATGAAAGTGACGGTTTTTGAAGGAGCGTGCGGGAAAGAACATATCTTATGCAAAAATAAATTGAAAAAAATAGGAGCAAAAATCTTTATTGCAACGGAAAACGGGACGTTAGGACAAAAGGGCAGGGTAACGGATATTTTAAGCAAATACTTAAAAGCCGTCAAAAAAAACCCGAAACAAAAAGAATTCCCACAAAAATATGAAATGTATGTTTGCGGACCTAAGCCGATGATAGAAAGCGTAAACAAGATTGCAAAGGAATTTGAAATAAAAACCCAAATTTCTTTTGCTGAATACATGGCATGCGGGATAGGCGCGTGTTTGGGGTGTGCTATAATGACGGTAGATGGATACAAAATGACATGTAAAGACGGTCCGGTATTTGATTCAAGACAAATAAAATGGGACGCGGCATAATGGATATAAAAATAAAAATTGGAAACGAGGAATTTAAAAATCCAATTTGGACAGCATCAGGAACGTTTGGATACGGGAAAGAGTTTGAAGATTTTTTTGATATCGAAAAAATCGGCGCTATAATTACAAAAACAGTAACAGTAAACGCTCGAGAAGGCAATGCTCCTCCAAGAGTTGTAGAAACGCCGTCAGGGTTATTAAATTCTATCGGACTGGAAAATAAAGGAGCAGATAAGTTTAGGGAAGAAAATTATCCATATCTAAAAAAACTAAAAACAAAAATTATAATTAGTATTGCCGGCAATAATGAAAAAGAATTCGAACAATGTATAGAAAAACTTTCAGAAAAACATTTTCCCAATGCATTTGAAATAAACCTTTCCTGCCCGAATGTAGATCATCTGGGAGCCAGATATCGGCTAATAGCTCAGGATCCAAGGGCAACGGAAAAAATCGTTAAAAGTGTAAAAAAAAGAAGCCAACAAATTGTTATAGCAAAACTCACTCCCAATGTTACGGATATAGCGGAAATAGCCAGCGCGGCTGAAAACGGGGGAGCTGACGCTGTTTCGCTGGTGAATACATATATGGGAATAGCAGTGGATGCGCAGGAACAAACACCTGTTTTAGGAAATATTATAGGAGGGTTGAGCGGGCCGGCAATAAAACCGATGGCATTAAAAGCCGTAAGAGACGCGTACCAAAAGATAAAGATTCCTATTATAGGGATAGGCGGTATAATGAGAGGCATGGATGTTGTTGAGTTTATGCTATGCGGTGCAAAAGCAGTACAGGTAGGCACAGCTAATTTTGTAAACCCGGACGGATATAATTTAATCTTGAAAGAATTTAAAGATTATTTAAAAAGAAAAAATATAAAAAAGCTAAATTCCATAATCGGAAAAATCGGAAACCAAAGTGTAGGGACAGGCCCCCGTGCCTGTCCATAACTGAAAGCCCGGAAACCAAAGTGTAGGGACAGCCCCCCGTGCCTGTCCATAACTGAAAACCCGGAAACCAAAGTGTAGGGACAGGCCCCCGTGCCTGTCCATAACTGAAAACCCGGAAACCAAAGTGTAGGGACAGCCCCTCGAGCCTGTCCATAACTGAAACCCGGAAACCAAAGTGTAGGGACAGGCCCCCGTGCCTGTCCATAACTGAAAACCCGGAAACCAAAGTGTAGGGACAGGCCCCCGTGCCTGTCCATAACTGAAACCCCGGAAACCAAAGTGTAGGGACAGGCCCCCGTGCCTGTCCATAACTGAAACCCCGGAAACCAAAGTGTAGGGACAGGCCCCCGTGCCTGTCCATAAGAAAGAAATAAGATGACAAAAGAAAAATTAATAGTAGCCTTAGATGTTGACACTTTTGAAGAGGCGGAGAACCTGGTAAATATATTGACGCCGGAAGTTAATGTTTTTAAAGTGGGCATAGCCCCTTTTACAAAATTCGGTGATAAAATTTTAGATGTAATAGCAAAAAAAGGAAAAAAAGTTTTTTTAGATTTAAAATTTCACGATATTCCCAATACTGTTAAAAACGCGGCTAAATCAGCTGCTGAAAAAAATGTGTTTATGATGAATTTTCATTGTATGGGGGGCCGGCGCATGTTGTCAGCGGCAGTAAACGGCGCGCGGGAATCCGGGAAGAACACAAAAACATTGCTGTTAGGAGTAACTATTTTGACCAGCATGGACAGTGAAGAGATGCGGTCAATAGGGATGGAAGGGAATATAGCGGATAAAGTTCTTGAGTTTGCTGTGCTCGCAAAGGAATGCGGCATGGATGGCGTTGTGGCTTCATCCAAAGAAGTAAAATTAATAAAACAAAATCTCGGAAAAGATTTTATTGTAGTAACTCCCGGGGTAAGACCGCAATGGGCAAGCTCCGGGGACCAAAAAAGAGTTTTAACGCCAAAACAGGCTGTTGATGAAGGAGCAGATTATATTGTTATCGGCCGGCCTGTGATACAATCGGAAGATCCGCTTGCCGCAGCAAGAAGAATTATCGAAGAAATGTAGTAGCCCGTATCGACGGGTTTGTAAAGAATGGAAATTCCCGTTCTTTATTATTTTTCCATAAACGATACCCAAAAATCGAAAAAGAAAGGCAAAAACGTTATGCAGGAAATGGAAATAATGGAGATATTTAATAAAAGCGGAGCGTATAAACAGGGGCATTTCAAACTTTCCAGCGGGCTTCATTCAGGCGCGTATTTGCAATGCGCTTTAGTTTTACAGGATCCCGCGGTTGCGGCGCGGCTTTGCGGCGCGTTAGCGAAAAAAGTCACGGAACAAAAACCTGATATTATTGTTGGGCCGGCCATGGGCGGAATAATTCTTGCGTACGAACTAGCGAGGGTTTTAAACGCGCGAGCTGTTTTTACCGAACGAGACAAAACCGGGAAAATGTGCCTTCGTAGAGGTTTTAAGATTTTTCCCGATAGTAAAGTTCTTGTTGCGGAAGATGTTTTAACTACCGGAAAATCTGTTAAAGAAGTTTTATCCCTGCTTAAAGAAAATGGAGTAACTCCGTTAAGTATAGTGAGTTTAGTGGATAGAGCTGGCGGTGGCATTGATTTTGGTGGAATAAAACACAAAAGCTTGTTAAAATTGGATATTCCGGTTTTTGAAGAGCAGGACTGTCCTTTTTGTCAGGAAGGGTTGCCAATAGAAAAACCGGGATCCAGAAAAGATTAGTGCGGCGAACCGAATGGGCACAGGCATTGTTGTATCGTTTGGATTGTAAGGAACCAGGCATGAAGATACAAATATTCTGTAAGGGACAAGCATGCTTGTCCCCTACTTCTATTATTGTGAAAACGTGTTACGTGTAACGCAAAGGGAGGGACAATGGACGTTGAACTTAAAGGCATTATTGACAAAATAAAAGAAGAAGGCGTAGATGCCGCGGGAAAAGAGGCTGAAGATATTATTAAAACAGCGGAAACAAGGGCAAATACGCTTATTATAAATGCTGAAAAAGAAAGAGAAAATATCTTAAATAAAGCCAAAGAGGAAGCAATACGGGTACAGCAAACCGGACAGGATTCTGTGCGTCATGCGGCTAGAGACGTTTTACTTTCTTTGAGAGAAAATATTATCGGGCTTTTTGATAAAGTTATGAAAGAGGAAATAAGCGGGCAATTTTCACCGGAACTATTGAAAGACGCGATAGGGGCTATTGTCGAAAATTTTTGTAAAGAAAAAAGTACTGAACTGGAAGTTGTTTTAAATGAAAAAGACAAAGAAACCATACAAAAATATTTTTTATCAAAACTTAAAAACAAAATGGCGCAAAAAGTGGAAATCAAAGTATCGCCAAACGTGAAGAGCGGGTTTCTTATCGGGAAAAAAGGGAAAAACTCATATTATGATTTTACGGATGACGCGGTAACGGAAGCATTCAAGAATTTTCTAAATCCCAAATTGACAGATATTTTAAAATTAAACAAGTGAGAGAAATAATAAATGGGTAAATATTATTATCTTATTGCGTCACTTCCATATCTCAAATTCGAAGAGAAACCTCCAATAGACAAAACAGTATTTATTGCAGAATGTGAAAAATGGATCTCTCCGGAAGGAATGAAAGATCTTTTAGCGGTGGAGAGTGCCCGGCATGAAGATGACAACGATGAGACGTTGTTAACAGTGAAATGGAAAACATTTGATGAAAACTTGAGAGGAATAATCGCTAAGGCGCGTGCCGCAAAAAAAACAGGCGGTGCTTATAAAACACCGGAAAAAATCCAGGAGGTAATTGAACAGGCAACACCGCTTCTTATGGAAATGAAATTCGAACGGATAAGATGGGATTTTTTAGAAGAGGAAAGCAGTAAATATTTTTTTGACATGAATTGGCTTACGCTGTATTTTCTAAAACTTCAAATTTTAAACAGGATAGCGGTTTTTAATAAAGATGACGGGGAAAAATTTTTTTATAACTTATGTGAGGTAAACCATGAACAAGCAATTGGGTAAAATAGAGAGCGTTAACGGCAATATGATTAAAGTGTCTTTTTCAGACAATATTATTCAGAACGAAGTGGCATATGTATTGAGTCAGGGAAGAAGATATAAAGCAGAGGTTATAAAAATTAACGGGAATAACGCGTTTTTACAAGTGTTCGAATATACAAAGGGCATTAAAGTCGGGGATGAAGTGGAGTTTTCAGGAGAAATGCTGTCAGTCCAGTTGGGCCCGGGACTTTTATCCCAGATTTATGACGGGTTGCAGAACCCGTTGCCTGCATTAGCCGAAGAATTTGGACTTTTTCTTCCGGTGGGAGTGGAAATTGACGCTTTAAACGCGGAACAAAAATGGGAGTTTACGCCGGAAGCAAAAAAAGGAGATAAAGTAACAGGAGGCACGGTTCTGGGCATGGTCCCGGAAGGTATTTTTGAACATAAAATAATGGTGCCGTTTGGATTAAAAGAAGAATACACCATTGAAAAAATAGCAAAAAACGGCAGTTATTTAATAGAAGATGAAATAGCCGTAATAAAAGATGCCCGCGGAGGCGAACAAAAAATAACAATGATGTTTAATTGGCCGGTGAAAATTCCGATAGATGCTTATGCGGAGAAATTACCGCCTAAAGATCCTATGGTTACAAAAATAAGAGTTATTGATACGCTTTTTCCGATAGCAAAAGGCGGGACATATTGTATTCCCGGGCCTTTTGGCGCGGGGAAAACGGTTCTTCAGCAGATAACCAGCCGTTATGCGGAAGTTGATATTGTCCTCATAGCCGCTTGCGGAGAAAGAGCAGGTGAAGTTGTAGAAACATTGAAAGAGTTTCCAAAACTTACCGATCCGAGAACAGGCAAATCTTTAATGGAAAGAACCATAATAATCTGCAATACTTCTTCTATGCCGGTTGCCGCGCGGGAATCTTCCGTGTATACAGCCGCGACATTAGCTGAATATTACCGGCAGATGGGGTTAGATGTCCTGCTTTTAGCGGATTCAACATCAAGATGGGCACAGGCAATGAGAGAAATATCCGGCAGGCTTGAAGAAATCCCGGGAGAAGAAGCGTATCCGGCGTATCTTGAATCCCGTATAGCGAGTTTTTATGAAAGAGCCGGGGTGGTAAAGCTTTATAATGGGAAAATCGGAAGCCTTACAATCGGCGGGACAGTAAGCCCTGCCGGCGGTAATTTTGAAGAACCTGTTACACAGGGAACGCTGAAAGTTGTTGGCGCTTTTCACGGGCTTTCAAGGGAAAGGGCAGAAGCCCGGAAATATCCGTCAGTGGATCCGTTAGAAAGCTGGAGTAAATATAGCGGTATACTTTCTGAGGAACAGGTGCAAAAAGTAAAAGCATTTTTAGCAAAAGGCGATGCAGTAAGCCAAATGATGAAAGTAGTCGGGGAAGAAGGCACTTCTTTGGACGACTTTGTAGTCTTTTTAAAGAGCGATTTTTTTGATAATGTATACCTTCAGCAGAACGGGTTTGATAAAGTAGACGCGGCAACTCCCGCAGATCGCCAGGAATATGTTTTTAAAAAGACGGCAGATATTTTAAAAAAGGAAATTTTATTTAAAGATAAAGCTGACGCGCGGCAGTTTTTTTATAATCTGAGGCACAAATATATTGACTGGAACTACAAAGAATGGCAGTCAGAAGATTTTAAAAAACAGGAACAGGAAATAAACAGTTTGGTGGAACAAGCTGACAAAAGCGAAGACGCTTAAAGGTAAACCCGGCAAATTTTACGGTGCGGGTTGTATTTACAAAGAAGTAAAACCGAAGAATTTATTGAAAGGATTAAGAGCATGAGAAAGGTCTGCACAAAGATATTGAACATAGCGGGGAATGTTGTTACCGTCAGCGCCGATGGTGTAGCTTATGACGAACTTGCTAAAATTTCAACTTCAAGGGGAATTTCTTTGGCGCAGGTGATAAGGCTGGATGGCGAATTTGTCTATCTCCAGGTTTTTGCCGGGTCCCGTGGAATTTCAACTGGAGATGAAGTCCAGTTTTTGGGCCATTCAATGCAGGTCGGGTTTTCGCAAAACATTCTGGGAAGAATATTTAACGGGAGCGGTAACCCCAGGGATAATGGGCCGTCTATTTCTGAAAACATGATAGAAATAGCCGGGCCTTCTGCGAACCCTGCGAAGAGAGTTATTCCGAAACGAATGGTCAGAACCAATATCCCGATGATAGATATTTTTAATTCTTTAGTAGAATCGCAGAAACTGCCTATATTCTCAGTTTCAGGAGAACCGTACAATGAGCTTTTGGCAAGAATCGCTTTACAGGCGGAAGTTGATGTTATAATTTTAGGAGGGATAGGGCTAAAATACGATCAGTATATGTATTTTAGGGATACATTGGAAGAAGGCGGGGCTTTAAGCCGGACAATATTTTTTATTCATACTGCGGCAGATCCTACCGTAGAAGGCTTAATGGTTCCGGATTTAGCGCTTGCAGTCGCGGAAAAATTTGCTTTAGAAAACAAAAAAGTGCTGGTGCTTCTTACAGACATGACCAATTTCGCGGATGCTTTAAAAGAAATAGCGATTACAATGGAACAGGTTCCTTCTAACAGAGGTTATCCCGGGGATTTATACAGTCAGCTCGCGTCCCGATATGAAAAAGCTGTTGATTTTGAAGGCGCGGGTTCAATCACGATTCTGGCAGTTACAACTATGCCGGGGGATGATGTTACACACCCTGTCCCGGATAATACGGGATATATAACAGAGGGACAGTTTTATCTGAGGAACGCTAGGATAGAACCTTTTGGTTCTTTGAGCAGGTTGAAACAGCAGGTAAATAAAGATACCCGGAAAGATCACCGGTCTATTATGGATGTTATGATACAACTGTATGCCCAGTATGGCGAGACTGAAGAGAAAAGGTCCATGGGGTTCAGAATGAGCGAATGGGACAAAAAACTTTTAAAATACGGATCTCTTTTTGAAAATGAAATGATGAATCTTAAAGTGAACGTTCCTTTGGAAAAAGCGCTTGATAACGGATGGAGAATACTGGCAGATTGTTTTAAGCCGGAAGAAACCAATTTGCGTACGGAACTAGTAGAAGAATTTTGGCCGAAAAGTTAAATAATAAAGTGCAAAATATCCAGACTGTACTGTAGTGTGTGGGAGAGGATATTTGTTGTCTCGGAATCGAATGAAAGGAAATATCCGGGATCTGCACGCTGCACAGAACTTCTCGGGCAAGCGAGATCGAAGATACAGTTTAGATACGTAAAACTATAACTAACAGAGCACAATGTCAAAAAAAATAAGACTAACAAAAAATGAGCTAAAAAAACAAAAAGACGCACTGAAACGGTTTAATCAGTATTTACCCACGCTTTTGCTGAAAAAACAACAGCTGCAGATGGAGATATTAAAGATACACAGGGAAATGGAAGAAGTAAAAAAAGAAAAAGCGTATGTAAAAGCTAAAATATACGAATGGGTAGACGTCTTTAACGAAAACATAGGCATAGAAACCCTGGTTAAACTGGAAACAATTGAAACTATAACGGGCAATATCGCGGGAAT
The DNA here is from genome assembly GCA_043812935.1 of Candidatus Omnitrophota bacterium. Classification (GTDB taxonomy): domain Bacteria; phylum Omnitrophota; class Gorgyraeia; order Tantalellales; family Tantalellaceae; genus JBDRNE01. Next base: position 9,003 of record JBDRLO010000067.1, on the reverse strand, counting down.
AGATATTCCTGTTTTTGAAAAAGCGGTTTTTAAAGAACAAGAATATGATTTTCACACAACGCCGTTATGGGTAGATTTCGGGATTGAAGCTTTAAAAAAAACAATAAGCCTAAACGCGAAAATGGAAGTGTTAAAAAAGCAGGATGCTATGGTTCGGGAAGAGTTGAGGATAACGACTCAGAGAGTTAATCTTTTTGAGAAAGTAATGATACCGCGCACAAAAGAAAATGTTAAAAAAATTCAGATATATCTTGGAGACATGGAAACAGCAGCTGTTGTGACGGGAAAAATCGCGAAAGAAAAAGTGCTGAAAAGATAATCCCGGAATTTACCGGGCGTACCGCGGAACACGGGTAATTATGATAGAGAAAATGAAAAAAGTGACATTAATAGTTTCCGAAAGGGAAAGGGCGAAATTTATTTCACGCCTTCAGGAAGCCGGAGTGGTTCATGTAACGGCGATAGAACAGCCGGTTCATCATGAAATACATTTTTTGGAAGAAAAACTGTCAAAAATGAAAAAAATGTTATGGATACTAAATCCTTATGCTTGTGATGGAGACAAGGAAACAAAGATTATAAATGAACGGATTATTTTGGAAAAGGCAGACAGGGTTGAAGAAACCTATCAGGAAAAAGAAAATCTTTTGCAGGAAGTGCGTCAAATCCGGAATAAAATGTTATGGTTTAATGTGTGGGGAGAATTCGACCCCGAAGCATTAGCTTTATTAGCGCAAAAAGGTGTAGAGGTAAAACTCTATAAACTGAAAAAAAGCGAATTAAAACAACTTGGCAAAACCGTAAAGTACTATGTTTTAAAAAAAGAAAAAGGCTATAGCTATATTGTAAAAGTCGGTTTAAAATCAAACGAGGAAATTCCTTTTGACTCTGTCGGGATTCCGGCTGAGGGCCCGGAAAAAATGAGGAACACAATAGCGGAAAAACAAAAAAGAATACAAGAAATAGAAACCAAGCTAGAAGAAGAGGCACAACAAATCTGCTGCATAAGAAACTGCCGGGAAAAACTGGAAAAAGAATATCATCGGTTAAAAGTAAAGTTTGGGATGAAAGAAGAAGGAGAGTTTTCGTATTTGCAGGGATACTGCCCTGTATCCGCCGTAAACAAAGTTACTTCGATGGCTGAGCGGCATGGTATGGGATACATTGTGGCTGATCCGGAGAATGCCGAAGACGTTCCGACGTTGATAACAAATCCCGCGTGGCTAAGGATTATTAATCCGGTTTTTCATTTTATGAATACCATTCCCGGATACAACGAGTTTGATATAAGTTTTTTCTTTTTGATTTTTTTCAGTCTGTTTTTTGCGATGTTGATAGGCGATGCCGGGTATGGAATACTTTTTTTGATTGTAACTTTTATTGTCCGGCGTAAACTGAAAAACGCGCCGAGGGAACCGTTTTTTCTACTGTATGTCTTAAGTTTTGCAACAATAATTTGGGGCGCGGTAACCGGTACATGGTTTGGTTCTCTTCAAATAGCAAAACTTCCTTTTTTGAACAGTGTAATTATCGGAAAAATCAGCAGTTTTGCGGAGAACAACCAGAACTTTATGATATTTATCTGTTTTGTTATAGGAGCTATTCAGCTGACGGTGGCTCATTTATTGCGCGCCGTACGCATGATAAACTCTCTTAAAGCACTTGCGGAAATCGGGTGGATTTTAATTTTATGGGGTATGTTTTTTGCAGCGGGAAAATTTGTTCTCGGCAATCCGTTTCCTTCGTATGGAATACTTTTTTTCGGACTGGGAATAAGTTTGGTTTTGTTTTTTACAAACATTGAAAAAGGAATAATAAAGGGGACGCTCATCACCCTTGCTAATTTACCGCTGAGCGTTATAAGTTCTTTTTCCGACATTGTGTCATATTTAAGGTTATTCGCGGTAGGATACGCTTCTGTAGTTGTTGCAGAAAGCTTTAACGCCATGGCGTTATCGGGCGGATTTAACGGTGTGGTCAGCGCTATATCCGCGGCGTTTATACTGTTTTTTGGGCACGCATTAAATATTATCTTAGGTTTTATGGCAGTTATTGTTCATGGTATCAGGTTAAACATGTTAGAATTTTCCGGGCATTTGGGAATGCAATGGTCAGGCAAAGAATACGAACCTTTTTGTGAATAATGGTAAAATGGTAATTGGAGATATAATAAAAATACTGTATGGAACGGGCCTGCCCGTTCCATTAATAAAAAAATATAAAATTGTTATCCCGGAATCGACCGAAAGCTTCTCGAATTGTCATCCCGGAATTTTGCGAAGCAAAATATCTGGGATCTAAAATGGGTAATTATTTTCTGTAAGCGGTATTAGTTAAAAACAACAGTGTCAGGAATCTAGAATTCAATCAAAATAGGAGGGAAATATGGTTTCAGGGTTAGGTGATATGGGTTTATCTTTGAGTTTAGCGGCAGTGGGGTCGGCATTAGGAACAGGTGTCGCGGGTATGTCCGCAATAGGAGCTTGGAAGAGAGCGTTCATGCAAAATAAAATGGCTCCATTTATTCTTATAGCATTTGTCGGGGCGCCTTTGTCTCAGACTATTTATGGAATGATATTAAGGAATGCGATACAATCAGCCAATCTTGATCCGTCATCATATTCTTTTCAAATGGTTTTGGGATTGGCTGCGGGTTTAGCTTTGGGATTTTCAGCATGGATGCAGGGGAAAGCCGGAGCAAGTGCAGCAGACGCTTTAGCCGAAACAGGCAAAGGTTTTGGAAATTACATAATGGTATTAGGGGTAATAGAAACAGTCGCTTTGTTCGTAATGGTGTTTATTATGACAGCACTTCCAAAATAAATTGGAACGAATGTTATAAAAAAAACAAAAAAATACAAAAATTATTAACCCGAAAAATAAACCGGTTAAAGAATTACAATTATTCGGATGAAGGGTGGTATTTGGATCGTTTATAAACGGACAGGCACGGGGGCCTGTCCCTACGATACATTATATATTAAACAAAACAATCCAATAAAAAAATTACAACAATCCCGTAGGGAACGGGCATGCCCGTTCCGTTGATAGATGCGGGACAACAAACATAATAATTAATCGATGAACCGTAAAAGCAGAACATATGCAATTAAACGTATTAAAAATTAATGATCGAATTATGGTATAACGAGTCAGGCATGCCGGACCCCTACAGGACAATTTATACATTTACGCATATAATACGTTGGTAAAAATTAATTACAAAACATGTAGGGACAGGCCTCCGTGCCTGTCCGGTACAAAAAATCAAAATGACAAAAACATGAGAACAGGAACACTTTATATTGTCAGTACGCCCATAGGGAATCTTGAAGATATTACTTTACGGGCAATAAGAATACTAAAAGAGGCAGATATTGTTGCCGCAGAAGACACCCGAAAAACAAAAATATTGTTTATGGCGTATGATATTCAAACTGTTCTTACAAGTTATCACTCATATAATGCTAAACAAAAAACAAAAAAATTGGTCAAATTATTGCTGGAAGGCAAAAATATTGCTTTGGTTTCAGATTCAGGAACTCCCGGGATTTCAGATCCGGGAGTTATGTTAATAACCGCGAGTATTAACAATGGTATCATGGTTACAACTGTTCCCGGGCCTACGGCATTTATTCCGGCGCTGGTTTTATCCGGAAAACCAACGCATAAATTCATATTTGAAGGTTTTCTTTCCAACAAAACCGCTCGGCGGAGAAAACAACTGGAAGCGTTAAAAAATGAGACGAGGACAGTTATTATATATGAGTCTCCGCATAGGATTTTAAAGTTTTTGGAAGATTTTATAGATATTCTAGGGGACAAACAAATAATATTGGCAAGAGAATTAACTAAAAAATTCGAAGAGATAAGAAGAGAAAAAGCTAGTTTACAATTAGAACACTTTTCACAAACAAAACCGCGAGGAGAATTTATAGTAGTTTTCTAATGTTATATTGTCTATAAATATTAGTTATTAGCAGATTCTTACGGGAAAGTGTTGACTTTTTACGGACACTTGTTACAATAGGACAAAATATCAGCCAATATGCGTTTATTAGTTATATAAACTGTTTATTTTTATTGTAATAGAACAAACATACTTGCTTCGACAGTGATAACCAAAAATCAGGTCGGATATGCAGGGCTGTTTCTGCTTGCAGTATGGGGACCCATAGTCTTATTTAAGGAGGATAAAAGAAAATGATGGAACCGACATTAATATTAATTAAACCGGATGGATTAAAAAAGTCTTTGACCGGGAACATCCTGACACGCTTGTCAGAAACCAAATTGGATATTATTGGTGCCAAAATAGTAAAAGTTTCGCGGGAATTGGCGGAAAAACATTATGCTGAACTAAAAGATAAACCATTTTTTGAAGATCTAATAAAATATATTATGGGAGAATATCATAAGAAAAAAGTAATGGCGCTGGTATATTGGGGGGAAGACGCGATTTCCAAAGTGAGAGATATTTGCGGCAAGACCAATCCTGAGGAAGCGGATTCAGTGTCAATAAGGGGTGCTTACGGCAGAATAACTACAGCAGGTGTTTATGAAAATGTTATACATGCTTCCGCTAATGCCGCGGATTCCGAACGAGAAATAAAGCTATGGTTCGGCCCGGAAGAAATTATAGAAGAAATATATCCCGTAGAAGAAAAACAAATTAAAACTGTTAGAAAAATATGGCGGGAGGAAAAATAAATGGCGATGGGAAAAAAGATTGCAAAACCACAAATTAATTCAATGACAGGCTTTGGTAAAGCTTCAGGAAAAAGCCCGTTTGGCAAGATAACGGTGGAGATAAAAACTTTAAACCATAAGAGTTTAAGTATTGCTTGCAACCCCTTTAACGGTTTTTTTCTGCTGGACGAAAAGGTTAAGGAGATTATTGATAAAAAACTTTTTCGCGGGAAAGCTTTTGTTAAAATTACCATAGACGGCGGAGAAAAAATAGCTAATCCTCAGAAAATTATGGTAAACGAGAAAGTGCTTAAACAATATATACAAAAAATAAACCAAGCGCAGAAACGGCTTAAGATAAAAGGAGACCTGGAAATAGGAAAACTTATAAGTTTTCCGGGAGTTATAGAAACTACTGTCGAGAAAAAAGAAGAAAAAATATGGACATATATAAAGAAAGTTTTAGAAGATGCTTTAATAGCCCTCATCAGGTATCGGCGGGCAGAAGGCAAACGGTTGGCAAAAGATTTTAACGCGCGTCTTAACACAATAGAAATGGATGTAAAAACCATACAAAAATATGGCAAGGAAAGCGTTAAAGAATACCGGAAAGAACTTATTGATTCAATTAAAGATGTTGCGAAAAATATTACTCCGGATAAAGGCCGTTTAGAAATGGAAGTAGCGGCATTTGCCAAAAATTGCGATGTTGCGGAAGAAATAACGAGATTAAGCGGCCATGTTGAGGCTTACAGAGACGCTATGTGCAAAGTAAAGACCGATGCCGGAAAAAAAATGGATTTTATCGCGCAAGAAATGCAGCGGGAAGCCAATACCGTCGGTGCAAAATCAAGTGATTTTAGAATAGCTAAGGCGGTTATAAATATCAAAAGCGAAATTGAAAAATTGAGAGAACAGATAAGAAACATAGAATAAGTTTTCCGGATTATTTGGCGTGAAAACAGAGATATTGAAAGGCAACATGGACATAGGATCAAAGGCATTAGTTATAATAGTTTCTGCTCCGAGCGGCAGCGGGAAAACGACAATAGTGAATGAAGTCATGAAAAAGATGACTGCTATTACACGGTCGGTTTCCTGTACAACGCGCGATCCGCGGAAAGATGAAGAATCAGGGGAGGATTATATTTTTATTTCAAGAAACGAATTTGAAGAAAAAATTAAAAACAATGAGTTCTTGGAATATGAAGAAAACTTTGGTAATTATTATGGCACACTGAAAACGCAATTCATGGAAGCGGAGAGCAAAGAGATTGACATTATTCTCAGTATAGACGTGAAAGGAGCACGAAAAGTAAAAACCCTTTTGCCCGAAAGCGTAAGTATATTTATTATGCCGCCTTCTGAAGAAATTCTGGCAGAACGGCTGAAAAACCGAAATACTGATAAAGAAAAAGAAGTTTTAATTCGTTTAAAAGAATCGAAAACCGAAATAAACGCATCTGATGAGTACGATTATTTAATAGTAAACGATAATTTAGAAAAAGCAGTTGAAGAATTAAAAAACATTATAGAAACAGAACGAAAACGTAAAAATAGTATGTTAACGAAAGATGAGGAATAATGGAAAAAATCTCACCGGATGAATTGTTAGGGCAGACAGGAAGCATTTACAAAATATGCAACCTTGCGGCATTAAGGGCAATGGAGCTTAATTCAGGCATGAAAAAGCTGGTGGAAGCTGATCCTTCCGAAAAACTTACAACTGTAGCTATTCGCGAAATCAAAGAGGGTAAAGTAAGATTGAAAATTGGATAAAAAAATGAAAAAAAATATTCTTCTTGGAATAACCGCGAGTATCGCGGCATATAAAGCGTGTGAATTAATAGGCCGGTTTCGTAAAAAAGGATATCAGGTAAAATGTGTAATGACGGCGCAAGCTAAAAATTTCATAACACCGCTTACTTTGGAAACCCTTTCAGGAGAAAAAGCGGAATGGGACATGTTTTCACTTCCGGAAAAAAGAGATCCGTTGCATATATCTTTAGCAGATAAAGCGGATGTTGTTTTAGTTGCGCCGGCGACAGCTGATATTATCGCAAAAATTGCGGCCGGCATATGTGACGACTTATTAACCTGTTCTATCTGTGCTTCCCGATCTCCGGTTATATTCGCGCCGGCAATGAATGACAGGATGTTTACAAATAAGATTTTACAAGAAAAAATACAATATCTTAAAGAAAAAGGATACCATTTTATTGATCCGATAAAAGGCCGATTGGCTTGTGGGTGTGAAGGGATCGGACATTTGGCGGAAATAGAAACCATAGTTAAAGAAACAGAAAATATTCTTAATGCATAATAACCGGTATAGAAATAAATGAGAGTTTCAGGTAAGATCAGAACTTCAAAAAAACGCAAAATCTTAATTACAGCAGGCCCGACAATAGAGCCGTTAGACCCAATCCGCTATATTTCCAATTATTCAACAGGAGAAATGGGCTATGCGATATCTTCAGAAAGTTTGAAGAGAGGGCATGAGGTGTGCCTGATCAGCGGGCCCGTGAACATAAAGGCGTCCCCAAAAGTACATTTGGTAACTGTTAAAACAGCAGTACAAATGAGTAGAGAAGTAAAAAGACGAATAAGAAACTATGATTGTATTATTATGACAGCGGCAGTATGTGATTTTCGGCCGCAAAAAGAACAACGGCAAAAAATCAAAAAGAGCAATATTTTTGAACTAAAACTTAAAAAAAATCCTGATATATTATTAGAACTTCGAGATTGTGAAAACCTGGTTAAAGTGGGATTTGCTTTGGAAACCAAAAGCCTTATAAAAAACGGGCGGCAGAAATTAAAAAAGAAAAAACTGGATATAATTGTTTTGAATGAAAGGAAGCAAAACAAGGATCCGTTCGGCTCCGGCGAGAAAGAATATGTTCTGCTGAATGCGCGGGATAATCAGGTTAAAAGGATAAAGAAAATTTCAAAAAAGGAAATGGCAAAAAAAATATTGGATGAAACAGAAAAAATTTTAACGTTACGGGAAGAAATATGAATAAGAAAGGTTTTACAATAAGTGAACTATTGGTGGTGTTCATGATAGTAATTATCACGGGAACACTTATGATCCCTTTTATTCAATATACTAGAGATAAGCTTGAACGAACCTTGTGTGCTAATAATCTTAGACGTATCGGATTAGCATTATATATATATGCCAGAGAAAACCAGGGACTTTTTCCCGAAACACTTCAAGTTTTATATGAGAAACAGTATTTAGCAGACGCACGATTAATGGATTGTCCCGCAAACAAAAGTGCGGGTACAGTTGAAAATCCTGAATATGAATATTTTCCGGGATTATCCGTTGAAAGCGAGTCAAAAACCATCTTGGTAAAAGATAAAAAAGGAAACCATAAAAAAGGCGAAAATGTATTATATGTAAATGCTAATATTGCTTGGAAGCGTGAAAGTTAAAGGTTAGTTGGAAGCACATTTACAAATAATTATCCAAACAATAAAAAAATGGAAACTTATTAAAATAAGCGGATTGACATTTTTGCTTTGATATGATAATCTAACTCGTTATAATGGCTTAGGTTAATACATAAATGTATATAACTATAATATATAATACGGCGCGGTGGCCGAGAAGCTAGGCAGCGGTCTGCAAAATCGCGTACACCGGTGCGAATCCGGTCCGCGCCTCCAGTAATTGGTTGGCCGGTTAGACGGTAGGCCGGTTAACCGGTTTCGTGTTTATGAAGTTCGGGAAAGCTAAGGCAGAAGGGCTGCTTCCTTCTGATGAGTAGGGCGCGTAATATATAGCGTGAAGAACAGAGGCCGGGCGAGTGGCGGAACTGGCAGACGCAAAGGACTTAAAATCCTTCGGTTGCAAAACCATGAGGGTTCGATTCCCTCCTCGCCCACCATAATTCGGAAAATCCGAATTATGGCCTTGAGTAAGGGAACAAAGTGACCGCGGTGAAAGACAAGCCATTATTTGGTTAGTTGGTGTGGAATTTAGAAGTAGGGCGGTTAGCTCAGTTTGGTTAGAGCGCCACGTTGACATCGTGGAGGTCACTGGTTCGACCCCAGTATCGCCCACCATTTTTCGCGAATGCGAAAAATGGTCCTGAGAGAGCGAAAAGAAATGCGACGAGTAGGAGCATTTCAGCGAAGCGAAGGGCCAAGAAAAACGGCTTTATGCGAATTATGAATCAGCGCATAGAGGTTTCAATAATTTTTCGGTAGAATAGTAAAAAAGAAAATAAATAATGAAAAAACAAGAAAATACCCTGCAAAAATTAAGACATAGCGCTGCGCATGTAATGGCAGACGCGGTTA
>JBDRLO010000066.1:0-8043 GCA_043812935.1 Candidatus Omnitrophota bacterium | reverse complement strand
ATTGCGCAGGTAGTAGATCCAACGAAAATTATTCAGGTTTTGAATAGGACAGATGCCGCGTCGTTGTTTTCAAGGCTTATTTCGGAAATGGGGTTACTTGGGATTGCCCTCTTTTTTTATTTCATTGTTAAATTTTATGTGTCGAAAAAAATGGATGAGCATTATTGGATGATCAGTAACGCGATATTGTGCTTATTTATTGTAAATTTATTGAGGCAGGGGAACTATTTTTACAGTGGTTTTATATTTTTTGTTTGGGCGTATTATTTTACCTATAGGAACATGCGCATTGAAAAAGGCCATGATCGTGAATAAGCCAAGTTTGAAGTTGTATTTTGAAAAGTTCATTAATGTACAGGTAGCAGTATGATAAGAAAGAGAAATTTAAAAAAAATTATTATTTCTGCGATTAATCTTACGGAGGGGGGACCATTATCGATCTTAAAGGATTGTTTGGAATACCTTTCTTGCGATTTAGCAGGCGCATACAAAATCATTGCCTTGGTTAATGATCAATGCCTTTTTGACCATGAAAACATAAAATTTTACTCGTTTCCTCGGGCAAAGAGATCATGGTTGGCGCGGCTATATTATGAGTACATCTATTTTTCGAATTTTTCAAAAAAGATGAAACCATATTTATGGCTTTCTTTACATGACGTAACACCTAATGTAAAGGCGAATATTCGGGCAGTTTACTGTCATAATCCTGCGCCGTTTTATTCATTATCATTAAAGGACGTGTATTTAGGGGGGCGCAAATTTGTATTGTTTAATTTATTGTATCGTTTTCTGTATGCTATTAACATCAACAAAAATGATTTTGTTATTGTGCAACAAGACAGTCTTAGGCATAAATTCAGGCGGTTAATTGGGGCAAATAACATTATTGTTGCTCATCCAGCTATAAATTCACAGATCCACACTAGTCGGTCATCCGAGAATGTACATACTTTCTTTTATCCCGCTTTTCCAAGAGTGTTCAAGAATTTTGAAGTTATTTGTAAAGCTACGGAAATATTACTAAAACAAGGAATTTCTGATTTCCAGGTCATATTAACCATGTCCGGAGATGAAAATCGATACGCAAGATACATCTATAATTCTTTTAAATGCGTAAAGAATCTTAAATTTATAGGGATTCAGAGTCGTTGTAAAGTTTTTGAGTTTTATAATAATGTGAATTGTGTAATTTTTCCCTCGAAATTGGAAACATGGGGAGTTCCAATAACCGAAGCTAAACTTTTCAAGAAACCGCTTCTTTTGGCGGATTTGGAGTATGCCCACGAAACACTGGGTGCATATGATAAGGTTAAGTTTTTCGATCCCGGTAACGCTGAGCAATTAGCTGGTATGATGAAAACTGTTATAAATAAGACGGTTGTTTTTGAAAAAACAGGGGCAGACAGCGTCCCGGAACCATTTTCACAAAACTGGAAAGAATTGTTTGACATTTTGTTATACGCCAATTCTGGCGTTCAATGGAAATAAATTAACTGGTTTAGGTGTGAACCGATTTGTTCACAGATTTGTACGCATTTCGAAAAAAGATTTTAAGATTAAAAAAACGAAAAAGTAAAATAGACTTATACAGCTGTAGAAAGTAGGTGTTTTTGGCGAAGGTATTTAAAATGTGGGTTGAAAAAATTTATGCGGCGATACCTCTAAAGATCAGTATAAGATCGCGTATTGAAAAAATAAGTGCTGAGGTAGTTTGGGTTTGCTTTGGGCAATTAATGGTTGTCGTAGGGGGTGTTTTTGGAATACGAGTACTTACCTATTTACTTAGCCCATCAATATATGGTGACGTTGCTATTGGAATGACAGCCGTTGTTTTAGCGCAGCAAATGATTCTTAGTCCTTTGGGGTGCAGTTTTTTAAGATATTTTTCTTCGGCGCGTGAAGATGGACAGCTCAATGTCTATGTCAGAACGGTCAGGCTTTTATTAACTAAGGCCACAGTTCTGATAGTCATCATAGGCATTATTTTAATTATGGGTTTGTTCTTGTCCGGCGCAACAAAATGGGTGTGGCTCTTTTTTTGGGCATTTTTGTATTCATTATTTTCGGGCTACAACATTGTGTTGAATTATATTCAGAATGCGGACAGACAGAGAAAGATTGTCGCGTTGCATCAGGGTGTAGGGCAGTGGTTGCGTTATTTAATCCCTGTAGGCTTAATTGGTTTATGGGGTGTTCATGGTTCTATTGTCATGTTCGGATATATGATCGCGTCGTTGATAATTCTAAGCTCACAGTTAAAGTTTTTTAGAAAAAATTTCGTTACCATAACCACTATAACAAGAGAAGCCGTGCCGGCAGATGTTTTAAACAGATATGCAAGGAAAATATTTGTTTACGCGTGGCCGTTTGCCGCATGGGGTTTGTTTGCGTGGGCGCAATTTGTTTCCAGCCGCTGGGCATTGTTGTCTTTTGCTACTGATAGGGAGATTGGATTTTATTCTGTTCTCTATCAATTCGGCTATTATCCCATCATACTTATTTCAGGAGTAGTTTCTCAATTGTTAATTCCCGTACTTTTTCATAAGGCGGGATCGGGCAAGGATTCGGTCAGGGTGGAGAAGACAATAAGGTTAAATAATGTACTTATTCTGGCCGCCGCCGTAGTTACCATTATGTTTGTAGCGTTTTCCGGTCTGTTTCGCAAGAAAATTTTTTCATTACTGGTAGCGCCGGAATATCGTTTGGTATCTTCGTTGTTACCTTTATTTGTTCTCTCGGGAGGACTGCTTGCTATCGGGTTTATGTTAAACACTATGTTTATGATCAAAGCTAATACGAAAATTTTAATTTATCCGAAAATTGTAACTGCTGTTCTTGGTGTTTTTTTGAATTATTTAGGGGCTTATTTTTATGGCTTAATGGGGGTTGTTGTTGCGGGGATAATTTTTTCCTTGATGTATCTCGTTTGGATCATTATACTGCATCTTCTTGATGAAAAGGGGATTAGATTAAAATATTGTTCATAAATTTTCAGCAAGTTTCTAAGAATGATGAACTTGTATTAAGATTGAAGGCATATTAATGAATATACTACTTATTGATGCTTACTCAGCTCGGCATATAGGAAATCTGGCCTTGGTAGATAGTACGTTAGAACAGCTCAGGGTTCAATTCCCAAAAGCCGAATTTACGATCCTGGCCTTTGACCCCAAATCTGTAGCAAAACACTCTGAGTGTAAAACACTTGAAACCTTGTGGGCAGAGCAATTCTCGGGGTACTCTATACCGGAAAAGATCGTCTGGATCGTTAAAGAAAGCTTATGGGTATTTGTTAACCTTTTTAATTTCTTCGTATTAAAACCATTGGGTTTTTTGATCGCTCCTGAAAAATATACTTTTTCCAGAAAAAAATTAGCCGTTCTTAAAGCATATTCAAATGCCGATATTGTGGTTAGTATTGGCGGAGAATGGCTGCAGGCCAGTGAATGGAAAAGAGTTCCATTCTTTCTTTTTGGATACTGGTTAGCATATGCTATGGGAAAGATCGTGGTTCTTTTTCCACAGAGCATAGGACCGTTTAAGAAAAGACTTATAAAACGCATGGTAAGTTATGTGCTAAATCAGTGCGATCTTGTGTTTCCGAGAGATGAACTCTCGCTTCAGACAGTACAAGAGCTAAAGATTGATCCTAAAAAAGTTTATTTAGTGCCGGATGTGGTAGTGAATCAGCCGTATGTATCAAAGAAAGAGGCAAGAAAGTTTTTAGAAGCCGAAGGAGTAAAACTTGATAAGGGGCTTCTTGTCGGCGTTGCAATATCAAGGTGGAAAAAACTGGATTATAAAAAGTATTTCACGGTCATGAGAGAGCTTTGTCACTTTATGATAGAGGATTTGAATGCTACTGTCGTGTTTTATCCGGCAAATAAAGCCTTTCGAAAAGGTATTGGCGACGAAGAATTAACGTGCCAATTGTATGAGTCGCTGCATGGCCGTAGTAACGCAAAATTGCTTCTAAAAATGTATACGGCTCGTGAGCTTAAAGGTATGTTGGGGCAGTTGGATTTATTCATCAGTACGAGAATGCATGCTTCAATTCTTGCGACGATGATCGGAACACCTACGATTACGATTAATACGCAACCCAAAGTGCAAGGGTTTATGAATTTGATCCATCAGGGAGAGACATCTTGCGAGATCAAGGACTTTACAATTGAAAAAGCTAAGGAGCTGGTAAAGGATACACTGGCGCAGAATGAACAGATACGGTCAAGTCTTGAAGACATTAAGGATGAGATTGGAAAACGTGCAAGGATGGCCTCTGAGCTTCTTAGGATGGTTTATGATAAAAAAAGAAAATGAAACAGGATGATAAAACATTTTGAAAGCAGAGATCAGAAGATGAATATTAAAGGGGTCTATGAAAAGGGATTATGTACCGGCTGTGGAACCTGTGTTGGAATGTGTCAGACAGGCGCAATAGAAATGGTGGTTGACTGGGAGCATGGAATTTATAAACCTGTGATTGATGGCGAAAAATGCACCAATTGCGGACATTGCTGTAAAATCTGTCCCGGGTATTCTGTGGATTTTAAAGAATTACAGGAATTTGTTTTTGGCAAAGAGCCGGAAGATATTCTTTTAGGCAATTATAGAAGCTGTTATGCGGGATGTTCCACAGATTATGATGTGAGGTATAATTCATCATCAGGCGGGTTGGTGACTCAATTATTGGTTTTTGCACTTGAAGAAGGGATCATTGATGGTGCGTTAGTTACGAGAATGAAAAAAGATAAGCCTCTTGAGCCGGAACCATTTATTGCAAAAACTAAAGAGGAGATCATTGCGGCAAGTTGTGCCAAGTACTGTCCTGTTCCTGTAAACATAATGTTAAAAGAGATTTTGAATTCAAAAGAGAAAGTTGCAGTTGTTGGGCTTCCTTGTCATATTCAAGGCATCAGAAAAGCTGAAATGATCAATAAAAAACTTCAGAAAAAGGTTGTTTTACATATAGGGCTTTTTTGCACACATGGGATTAGTTTTTTAGGAACGTATTCAGCGCTTAAGCAGATGAACATTAAAAGCGAAGATGTTAAGTTGATAAACTACCGCTTTGGTGATTTCCCCCCGGCAAAAACATTAATTAAATTAGATACAGGTACACAAACAATTAACCATTTAACATTTTGGAATACACTTTTTTCCCATTGCGTGAATTCTATTCCGTATCGATGTTCATTATGTGTTGACCAAACATGTGAGTTGGCAGATATTTCGATCGGGAGCGGTTGGTTCTCATATAAAACAGATAAGCAAAAAAATCAATCTGTATGTGTTCTAAGAACTGATTTCAGTAGGACATTCGTGCGAAGAAGAAATTTAGAAAAAAAAGTGACTTTAACCGAAATTGATCCTAAAACATTGATATTGTTTGAAAAAACAGAGAGAGGTGATAAAAAAAAGAAATATAAACATTTATTAGTGTTCCTTAAGTTTTTTAACAAAAATTATCCGGATTACACTTTAAAATTTTTAGAATCTAAAATTGAACCAAATTTTAAAATGCGTATCATGGCTTTTAATTCTTATTTGCAATCATTTTTAACATCAAAAAAATATCTGTGGAGTTTGGTGAGTATTTTTATCACGGTTAGAAAAAGTATTTTTAGGGCGACGAAGAGAATAGTTGGAAAGTTGTAAGAAAGGCATATGAATTATTTATGCCGAAATACTGACGAATGCTTATCTTGGCGATTGACAGGCGGAAAGGGGTTTGCTGGGAAAGTCAGATATAGCACCAAAAGTTTTTGATGCGTATGAATAAAAAAAACAGATCACATGCAAATTTTTTTTTACTAATAAGCACGCTGTTTTGTTGTTTGCTTTTATTGTTTTTAGGGGAAGGTTTGTGCCGGGTTGTTACAGATATCAATTTTCAGGGAACTAGTAAAAATCTTTTAATTGAAAATGCTTACGGGACAAGCAAAGGCAATGCCAAGAATGCTAAAGGGATTTCTTTCGGCATTAAGGTTTATACCGATCAATTTGGTTTTCGCGGACCTAAAAACGCGGTTATCTTACCCGACAACTATAAATCGGCAATTTTAATTCTTGGTGACTCGGTAGGTTTTGGCGTGGCTCTTGAAGAAGACGAAACTGTCGCTGGTCTTTTACGGACGAATTTTCCGGAGACAAAGATATATAATTCTTCCGTAATTGGATATCGCGCATGCGATTATAAGAATGTTCTTGATGTTTTTTTGCCTTTGCATAAAGAAATTAAACATGTATATTTACTATTTTGTCTGAATGATTTAAATGTCAAAAGTGCCAAGTTCGGTGAAAAAAAACATATAGTTTTACCTAAAAACGCGGGTTTTTTTGAAAAATTCATTATATTACTAAAAGAAAATTCGGTGATTTCGAAAATAAATGCTTTTTTAAGAGCTCGTTCAAAACTATATATTCTTCTTCGTGTTATGTTGACGGATCCCCAATATCGATATTGGAACGCAGACTATCAGTTATATTCCAAAGATGATAAACTGGATTTCTCGAAAAATATACAGCCTATAGTTGAGATCAACGATTATTTGAAAAGCAAAAAAGTTACTTTTACTGTCATTGTCATGCCCTATGAGTATCAACTGAGAAATGATGACGAAAAACTAAAATTGCCGCAACAGGGATTAAGTAGGTTTTTTAGAGATAAAGGAGTGCATTACATAGACGCGATGCCGGAATTTAGAGATTCAGGTATCGCGTCGAAAAACCTGTATCTCCCTTATGATCCGATGCATTTTTCTAAAAAAGGAAATGAAATACTTTTTGATATTATGGAAAGAGATATGAAAAAGAAAAAAAATTCAATATGAAAATGGAGCCAGAAGAGTCATGTACGACATAGCGGCAACGATAGTGACATATAAAAATGATATAAAAACTTTGCAAAAGACAATTGACAGTTTTTTGAATACTGATCTGGATGTGATGTTATATATAGTCGACAATTCTCCGTCGGATGAAATAGGCGATATTTGTAAAAATGGTAAAATAAAACATATATTTAACGGTAAAAATGTAGGTTTTGGCGCGGGGCATAATATAGCTATACGAGAGATGGTTGGAAGAACGAAATATTTTCTTATTTTAAATCCGGACGTTTATTTTGACAAAGGAGTACTCGAGAAATTGTTCAGTTTTATGGAGAAAGACAAGACGGTGGGTTCTGTTATGCCGAAAGTGTTGTATCCTGACGGGTCATTGCAATATCTGTGTCGTTTATTGCCGACTCCCTCTGATTTAGTGCTTAGAAAATTTAATAACAAGTATTTAAGTTCCTTGACCAATTTAATAACTAAATATGAGCTTAGATTTGCTGACTACACTAAGATAATGGATGTACCTTATCTATCCGGTTGTTTTATGTTTGTGAGAATTGATGTTTTTGAAAAGATAGGCATGTTTGATGAGAGATTTTTTCTCTATTTTGAAGATATAGATTTATCTCGGAGAATACATAAGTTATATCGTACTGTGTATTATCCGGAGACTGTCATATATCATGGGTATGAAAGGGGTTCGGATAAAGATATTGGGCACTTTAAAGATATTGTTTCTTCTGCTACTAAGTACTTTAATAAATGGGGATACTTTTTTGATAAAGAGAGAAAAACGATAAATAACAAAACGCTAAGAAATTTATCCCACGTACCAGGATGATTGAAATGAATAAAAGACATGTTTTTGTTACTGGAGCAACAGGATTCATCGGGCGCGCATTGTGCGCCAAAATGCTGAAAAACGGATGGAAAGTTAAGGGTGTTTTTCGGGAGGGATCCGCAATAGATGTTTTGCCGATAGGAGTTGAAGGCAAGTGCCTAGATTTAGTTGAAAATTGCAATTTTTGTGATAAAGATTTTGTGGATGTAGATGCTGTGGTTCATCTGGCGGCACGCGTTCATGTTATGGATGATTCGGCGATTGATTCTCTTGATGCTTTTCGTAAAGTTAATGTGTTCGGGACAGAACGACTGGCGCGAATGGCTGCCGGAGCGGGAATTAAAAGATTTGTTTTTATCA
>JBDRLO010000065.1:0-11409 GCA_043812935.1 Candidatus Omnitrophota bacterium | reverse complement strand
CTGAAATTTGTTCCGATACGTTTAACTTAATAAAAGCTTTTTTTACAAATAGTGCCCTTAAAGCCATTGTTAGCTTTTCTTTAGTATATAAATATTCATTTTGGATTAACAAAACATTCCAGGCACGCATTAATCTCTGCAATACCGAAAACTTTTCCTTTTTCATCCTTTCGCACAAATGAAGCGCTCTCGTATCACTTGTTTTGCCTTTTGCTGAGAAATTGTCGTCAATAATACTAAAAACATCAAGCAATGGTTCCTTGAAACACAATATATGCTTCATTTCTCTTATAACACTATCAACCGTACGCGAGGACCATTTGCTATTCGGATAAATAATGGGCGTTGCGCAATACGAACAATGCCCATAACAATTTCTGCTTGTCTCGATGCTAGCATCCGTCCTCCCTGAATGCGCTGGATAGAAATTAGAAGCATATTTGTCCAAATTTTCAAGTTGCGCAGGTCTACTATAAGAAATACTGCCATCAGGGTTTTTTATAATAAGCCCTTCAATGTTTACGTATTTTTCTCCCCGGTTTTCTGCTTGCATAAATTTTATAAGACTTTCCTCTCCGTCCCCAACGAATAAAGCATCAATAAAAGGCGGCTTTTTCAAAAATTTTTCTATTTTGTTCTTTCGGTTATATAAAATAGAAATTCCTCTACCGCCAAAGATTATTTTTGTTCCCGCACTTACTTGTCTCAACTTTTTTGCAAGAACCATGGCTTTTGCAATTCCCTCCGAAGTTACAGAAAATGCAATATATTTTGGTTTTCTTTTTTTCACTTTTTCTATTATCTCTTGCGGACGTTTTCCATAAAAAATCAAATCGCTCGTAAACCCTGCTTTTTTCAAACATCCCTGCAGTTTAAAAATACCCAAAGGCACATACTCACTCTGCTCACTTTCCTGAGAAAGAAACAAAACATCTAAGTCCTGTTTTATGAAAGGAATAAGTTTTTTTACCCTTCGCACAGCCTTTTGCAATAACGATTCGGTTAAATGTGCTTCATGCAAAGATATTTCTTGTTTTATATCTTTTTCTCCTGCTCCGCCGTTGGGCAGAATTATTCCTTTGTCATTTAAAAGAACATTTCTTTTTTTCGGTTTTTCAGATTCTCCGGGTTCTGTGCGCCGGTTTTTTCCGCCGCCGTTCAAGTCTTCACAGACAACCTTTATGCCTTTAACTCCGGTTGCTATAGCTCCTTGTTTCGAGGGGTACCCCCCTTCATCACCTTCAATATAATAGCGCAGGATTTTTGTTTTTCCCTGATTCGGGAAAACATATGGAATACAAAAAGTATTTCCTTCTTTGGCTAGATTTTGAAAATCAAACTGTTTCAGATTCAGATAGCCTATATGCTTTTCTATAAGATCCCTCATTCCTTTCTCTCCTATTTCCGGGCCGGAATTATCAAGAAAAAAAGCAATCAAATAATTAACATAAGCAAGGGCCGCGTCTTCTTTCAATAGGCCGGTAAGAATAGAATTGTCCGGCGTTAAATCTTTAATCGCCGGATCAATTTGGTCATCACAATCTATTGAAATTGGTTTAAACCGGCATGTCGGAAGCAAAGTATCTGCCCGATCCTGTCTTGGACAAAACTGAGCCGTATATGCAATCTCATTAAAAATAAAAACACCGGCAACAATAACCGTTATTATTTTCAATAGTAATCTGTATTTTATATTGTTTATGCCCATATTGACCTCTTACCCATGTATATATATATCTATGCAAATGGGGTAGTAATTATTATTATGTACATTATAACATAAAAAAGCTAGTTCTTTTATCTGGCTTTTTTATCTTTTATGCTTCCCTTTCCTTGCCCCTTGAAGCCTTCTTTTGGAAAAATTTAGAAAGCTCTTTGTATGATTATTTGTCAAATACCCTACTTGACCTCACATAACTTTTGGTTAAATAATAGCCCCTGGATTAGGATTTGTTTTTTTCAAAAGTTAGTGTACACTGTTATAGTATTGAATTTGCCACACATGTTCTAAAAGGAGTTATTTTGATAAAAAAACAATCGCAAAAAACACATGTCGTCTGTTGCGGAAATATTGCGTTCGATCTCATTCTAAACGATAAAGATCCTCAAAACTTGTGTTTTTCCGCCAAACCCGGCGGTTCTGTTCTGAATACAGCAATACTTGTCGCACGTTTAGGCTTATCTGTTTCTCTTTTGGCGAAAACCGGAAACGATTTTCTGGGACAAAAACTACTTGCTTTGTTACAACATGAAAAAATTAAAACCAATAATATCTTTCCGGATGCCCGGCTAAAAACCGGTCTTGCTTTAGCACGTTTAGATAAAAAAGGTGATTCTTCCTATGTTTTTTATAAACCCCACGGCAAACTAACTTCTTTTACTAAAGCTCAATTCCCCAAAAATATTTTTAAAAACGTTTCTGTTTTTCATACCGCATCCGCGTATTCTTATGATGATTTTACGTTCGATAACACGCTTAGTCTTATGCGACTGGCAAAAAAGAAAAAAGTTTTTATTTCATACGACCCTAACTGGCGTGAAAACAGAATTAGAAACAAAACAGTTGCACGTAACCGAATAAAAAAACTTCTGCCTTATATTGATCTCTTAAAATTAAGTTCTTCCGATGCCGCAGGAATTACAGGAAAACGCACTCTGTCAAAAGCCCTTGGATGTTTGCCTAAAAACGTTATTGTGACACTCGGGGAAAAAGGCGCGTTTTTATATGACGGTAGAAAAAAAATTTTTACACCATCGTTAAAAGTTAAAACTGTGGATACTATCGGCGCCGGAGACGCCTTTACCGCAGGGTTAATATACCGGTATGCTTCGGTTGGAAAAAAACTTTTTTGGGAAAAGAAAAAAGAAAACCTCCAATTTGCTTCCGCGGCAGCAGCATTAGTATGTACAGGCCGCGGAGCAACTGAAGGATTAAAAAATCCACGTCAGGTTGGACAGTTTTTAAAATCACTCACTTAGTGAAGAAACTTTTATCGGCTCACTGCACCTTCTCTTTTTTTCGGTAAATAACTTCTCCCTTTTTGACAATCCCTAGCTTTTCGCGGGCTTTTCGTTCGACATATTCAGGGTCTTCTTTCATTTTTGTCAATTCTGAGTTTAATTTTCGGTTGTTCTCTTTAAGAAGTTTTATACGCTGTACCTTTTCCCGGTTTTCTTCTCTTAACCTTTGCATTTTTGAATATCCCGGTAAAAAAATAACACATAAAATCGTCAAAATGCCCAAAATATAAAAGATTATCTTCTTTCTTTCCATATCTCCTTACCATAAATCGCGCTTCCCGCCAGCATTTCTTCTATGCGGAGAAGTTCGTTGTATTTACATACCCTATCAGTACGGCATGTTGAACCTGTCTTTATTTGCCCGGTTCCTGTCGCAACTACAAGATGAGCAATTGTAGTATCTTCTGTTTCACCCGAACGGTGAGATATTACAGCAGTATATCCCGCTTTTTTAGCCATGTCTATCGAGGCTAATGTTTCCGTCAATGTTCCTATCTGGTTAACTTTTATGAGAATAGAATTTGCTATCCCTTTTTCAATGCCTTGTTTCAACCTTTCCGTATTAGTAACAAACAGATCATCTCCTACTAACTGTGTTTTTGATCCGATTTTTTCCGTAAGTTTTTTCCACCCATCCCAATCATCTTCAGCAAGCCCGTCTTCGATTGATACTATCGGATACCGGTTTGTCCAATCCGCGTAAAAATCAACCATCTCGTCTACGGTTTTTTCGCTCTTTTTCTCTGCCTTAAGGATATATTTTCCGTTACTATAAAACTCGCTTGAGGCAGGATCTAAAGCAATGCTAATATCTTTCCCGGGTTCATATCCTGCTTTACTTATCGCGTCTAAAATAACTTCTACCGCTTCTTCGTTTGACTGGAGATTCGGAGCAAACCCGCCTTCATCTCCCACAGCCGTTAAAAGGCCTTTTGAATGAAGTAATTTTTTCAGGTTATGAAACACTTCTGTCCCCATTCTTAATGCTTCTTTAAATGAATCTGCACCTATCGGCATAATCATAAACTCCTGAAGGTCAACGTTATTATCCGCGTGTTCCCCTCCATTAAGAATATTCATCATTGGAATAGGAAGTATTTTAGCACTGTCTCCCCCCAGATACCTGAATAACGGAACTTTTCGTGAAACACTTACGGCTTTTGCCGCAGCCATTGATACCCCTAAGATAGCATTTGCTCCAAGCCTGCCTTTATTCTGTGTTCCATCAAGTTCTATAAGAGTTTCATCCAAAGCCGCCTGTTCCGCCGCGTTCATGCCTTTTATTTTTGATGCGATTTCAGTGTTTACATTACCTACGGCTTTTGACACGCCTTTCCCCATGTACCTTTTCGCATCACCATCACGCAATTCAACAGCTTCATGTTCACCCGTTGACGCCCCGCTTGGAACCGCGGCACGGCCAAGAGACCCATCTTCCAACACTACATCTACTTCTACCGTCGGATTTCCTCTTGAATCCAATATCTCCCGCCCTATTATTTTTTCAATTTTAGTTGACATTATTTTGTTCCTTTCTTTTATCCTTCCATTATTTTAACTTTGCATCCTTCGATTTTGAGTTTTCCTTCCACAAAAAGCCTTACAGCTACCGGATATAGTTTGTGTTCCTCGATATGTATCTTTTCCTCCAAAGATTCTTCTGTGTCTTGTCCGTCAATACAAACATTTGACTGAAGAATTATAGGCCCTCCATCGACTTCTTTTTCCACAAAATGAACCGTTACTCCGGTTATTTTTACGCCACTCTTAAAAGCGTCTTTTATGCCTTGTGTCCCTTTAAATGACGGCAAAAGCGCCGGATGTATATTCAGTATCCGGTTTTTGTATTCTTCGATAAAAGTATCCGTCAAGATTCTCATAAACCCGGCAAGAACTATTAATTCAATTTTTCTGTCTTTTAATTTACGCACCAGTTCTTTGTCAAATTCTTCCCGTGATTTAAAATCCTGTTTTTCCAAAACAATGGATTCAATACCTGCTTTTTTAGCGCGCGTCAAAGCAAATGCATCAGGATTGTCACTTATTACAACCACGATTTCCCCGCCGGCTAAACTGCCGCTTTTTTCAGCGTCAATAAGCGCCTGCAAATTACTTCCGTTTCCTGAAACTAATACGGCAATCTTCATTATTCATCTCCAAATAACCGGCTACCCGGCTAACTGGCTAACTGATTTTATCACTTTTGTCGGGCATTTTGCCCTTAGTTTTTCAACTTCTTCGGGTTTGTTCTGCTTGGAATAATCCGGATAGGACAAATTATTTTGAATTTTAAAATATCCTTCCTGCGACAATTTTTCACATATACCGCACGCAATACATCCTACTGAACAAATCTGCCTTGTCCTCATCATGGTATCAGAAGATTTACATGCAACGTAAAACAAATTTTCAAACGGTTTATCCTGTATGCTTATAACCTGCCGGGGACAAATTGCGGAACATTTACCGCATCCTGTACACTTATCTATATCAACCTTCGGAAGTCCGTCTTCCATATGTATCGCATCAAAAGGACATACTTGTATACAATCCCCAAACCCCATGCATCCATATTGACAGCTTATTCCCGCGCCGAAAATAAGATTCGCGGCTCCGCAAGTTTTTATGCCCGCATAATCAGCTATTGGTTTTTTATTTTCTGTTTTAGCGGCGCAATGTACAATTGCTATTTGCCGGCATTGCGTTACTTCTTCACTCCCCGTTATTTCTAAAAGTTTCTCTCTAACTTCTTCGCTTATCACCTTGCATAACAGCGGGTTTGCTCCTTCTGTTACTATGTGTTCCGCAAAATCGTGGCAACTTAAAAATCCGCATGCGCCGCAATTTACCCCTGGCAATAGATGGTTTATTTCATCAACTTCGGGATTATCTTCTACTTTTAGTTTTTTATCAGCAAATGCAAGCACTGAAGCAAAAAAAATTGCCAGCCCTGCCATGCTAAGAATTGATGCTATCATTAAATTATTCATAATATTTGTTGAGAAGCGAACGTAAGATCCTGCTACACATTAAATTGTCTTTCCTTCGTTTTATTTGTATTATCGTTTCACGTTTTACACACAAAATATAAACCTGCAGCGTGCGACCTGTAACGTGCAACACTCTTATCCGCTTATAATTCCGCCAAACCCCATAAACGCAAGCGCCAGCATTCCCGCGATAATAAGTGTTATTCCTGCGCCTTTTAAAGGTTTAGGAATTTCCGCGAACTCAAGGTCTTCCCTGATGCCTGCCATAATAACCAAAGCTAAAGTAAACCCTACACCCGCACCAAGCCCAAAAATAACTGATTCTAAAAAATGATAGTTTCTCAAAACCATAAAAAGCGTAAGCCCTAGAATAGCACAATTTGTTGTTATAAGAGGCAAAAATATACCTAATGCTTTATAAAGCGCCGGAGATACTTTTCTTATAAACATTTCCACAAACTGTACAAAACTCGCGATTACAATTATAAATGTTACATACTGCAGAAAAGCCAGGTTAAAAGGAACCAAAATATAATGATATATAAGCCAGGTAACAGTCGCAGCCATAGTCATAACAAAAGTCGTAGCTATCCCCAAGCCAACAGCGCTTTCAATTTTGTTTGATACGCCTATAAACGGACATATACCTAAAAAATAAGTAAGCACAAAATTATTAGTAATACTGGCGGCTATAAATATAAGTATAAGTTGTTCCATTTTGCTTTACCCTTTAACTCGCTGTCTTTTATCTTTGATTTTTTTGTCTGCCACGTTAAACAGCCCGACTAAAAGACCTAACGTTATAAACGCACCTGCAGGAAGCACCATTACTATCCAATTAGTAAAATGCTCTCCCATTATACGCACACCGAAAATAGTTCCCGCGCCAAGAATTTCTCTTACGGAACCTAAAATAATAAGCGCCCCAGTAAATCCAATGCCCATTCCCAAAGCATCCAGGATAGACCGTCTAATCCCATTTTTAGACGCAAACGCTTCTGCCCTGCCTAATATGATGCAGTTTACCACAATAAGAGGCACATATGGCCCCAGCGCTTTACTTATTTGAAAAAAGTTTGCTTTTAAAAAATAATCAGCCGCTGTAACAAATGTCGCAATAATAACGGTAAATATTGGAATCCTGACTTGCTCCGGGACAAATTTCCGAATCGCGGCAATTACCATACTTGAAGAAACCACTACAAACGTAGTTGCCATTCCCATCGAAAGGCCGAAAAGCGCCTTTGTAGTTACAGCGAGGGTCGGACACATACCCAACACCTGTACAAACACAGGGTTTTCCCTCCATAATCCTTTTACAAAATCTTTTATCATTAGGCCTTTATCCTTTTATTTCTTTCCGCACGGCATCTACCGTCTTATTTATAATATTCACAACGGCCCGGGAAGAAATTGTAGCACCCGTAATAGCTTCAATCTGATTTGGCTTCTGGGGTTTCTGGTTTTTTACATATTCTATATCCTGCGCTATGGAAAGCCCCTCAAACTGTTTTCGGAAATCTTTCCCGGCAATTTCAGCTCCTAATCCCGGGGTTTCCTGGGATTCTAAAACTTCCATACCATTTATTTTAGATATATCAGGATCAACTCCGACTATCAGTTGAATAGCCCCTTGGTACCCATTCCCTTCAGCAATAAAAGCATATCCTAAAAGTTTATCCCGGCTGTCCATAACCTGAAAAACTTCGTCTTTCATCTTTTTAATTTTATCTACTTTTGGGAAAATGTTTTTTATGGCTTTTTCTGTTTCTGATTTAACGTTTATTTTTATCTTCGGCATAGCATAATTATAGACAAAAACTAAAACTGCTCCGGAAAAAATGCCGACAATGGCTAAAGAAAAAATCATTTTAAAAACACTATTTTGAAAAATTAAAGTTACTTTATTTTTTGCCATTTACTGCTCCGAACCTTTTTGGACGCGCTATTTTGTTAATCAAAGGCGTTACCGCGTTCATCAAAAGAATAGAATACATTACCCCTTCCGGAAGCCCTCCCCATATCCTTATTATCATTGTTATCAATCCGCATCCTGCTCCAAAAACCCATCTGCCTTTGGAGGTTACCGGCGACGTTACGGGATCCGTAGCCATAAACAATGCTCCGAGAAGAAGTCCGCCCGCAAGTATATTAAATAGCGGCGGAGAAAACTTATCCGGGGCGATCATATATGAAAAAGCCGAAAAAAGAATAACTGTTCCGATATATGCCGAAGGAATCCTATAATCTATTATTTTTTTGAGTAAAAGGTATATTCCTCCTAGGATAAGAGCCAATGCCGAAGTTTCGCCTATGGATCCGCCTATATTACCCAAAAATAAACTCATGTAAGGAGTTATAATATGGTCAAATTTTGCAAGGCCTAAAGGAGTTGCCGTTGTAACGGCATCTAACGTGATAGGGTTTGTCCAGGTTGTAAGAACCACTGGAAAAGCTGCCATAAGAAAAGCTCTCGCCAATAATGCCGGGTTAAAAATGTTGTGGCCTAATCCGCCAAAAACTTCTTTTCCCAGACTAACGGCAAAAACTCCGCCTAAAAAGGACATCCATAAGGGAATTGCCGGGGGCAGTACCATTGCCAATAAAAGTCCGGTTAAAACCGCGCTGTAATTTTTGAGCTGTACTTCTTTTTTAGAAAGCTTTTGTATCGCGTATTCCGTTATGACACATCCTAATATACAGCTCGTCATAACAAAAAAAGCCTGCCATCGAAAAAAATAAAGGCTGGCAATAACTGCCGGGATTAAGGATTTCAAAACACTCTTCATCATAGATGTCGTATCCATAGGCGCAAAGATATGCGGCGACACATTTATTGTAAGTCTTTCTGAATTCATCTAAGGCTTCTTTCGTAAAACAGCCGTTTTCCCCTGTTTAATGTACTGTACTAATGGGATCCGTGCCGGACAGGAATACACACACGCACCGCATTCCATACAATCGGTAACGAATAATTTTTCTGCTTTATCCCAATATTCTTTTTTCACGTTTTTCATTATTTCCGTCGGAACCAAATTAACCGGACAGGCATCTACACATTTTGCGCATTTTATACAAACGCTTTCCTGATAAATTTTTGCAGAGTTTTCCGATAAAAATAAAATACCGGATGTACTTTTAAGAACAGGCGCGTCCAAAAACGGCTGTGAAAACCCCATCATGGGCCCGCCTATAATAATTTTTTTTGGTGCTTTTATCAAATTTATCCCGTATATCTCTAAAATATCGTTAATAGTTGTTCCCACTCTTACTGTATAATTGCCGGGCTTATCCAAACAATCTCCAGAAAGCGTAACTATTCTTTCAATCAAAGGTTTATCCAAACAAACAGCTTCATATACCGCGCATACTGTTCCTACGTTTTGTACTAAAAATCCAATATCCAACGGTAGCTTTCCGGGGGGGACTTCCTTTTTCGAAATCGCCTTTATCAGTTGTTTTTCTCCGCCCTGCGGATACTTTGTTTCGAGTAATACTATTTTTATTTTTTTTGAAAATTCCCGGTTATCCCGGCCAACTAGTTTTTTAAAATTAAAAAACGCGGATTTTTTGTTATCTTCAACGGCTATATATATTTCTGAGGGATTTATAATGGTATCTATAATTTCTATGCCTTCCAGGACATCCTCCGCCCTACGGGTCATTAGAACATGATCACAAGTAAGATATGGTTCGCATTCCGCGCCGTTTATTATTAATGTCTCTATTTTTTTGCCTGCCGGGACACTAAGTTTTACATGCGTAGGGAAAGCCGCCCCGCCCATGCCAACAATACCCGCGGTCTTAATTTTGTGGAGAATATCGCTTGAAGAAAGAGCGCCGATACTTTTTTTGTTATACTGTATGGACGGTTTATCTTTATCCCGTTCAATAAAAACAGATTCTATCGGGCCAAACCCAGGATGAAATGCTTTTTTCACATCAAGAACTTTCCCATAAACCGGAGAATGCACCGGGCTTGATATAAAACTTTGACTCTCTCCTATTCTCTGCCCTTCCTCAACATAATCTCCTTTTTTAACAATGGGATTATTAGGCGCTCCTATATGCTGACATAACGGCACAACAGCTATTTGCGGAAGACATAATTCCCTCAACGGCTGTCCTATACTTATATCCTTATGATATGTGGGGTGTATTCCCCCTTTAAACGTCAATATTTTCATAATTTTGCCTTCTGAACTTCCTATACCCCGATCTGCCCCCCATTATACATATTGATCTTTGTTTGTCAATCTGTATCAGCACACTTAATCCTACTTTTTGCTATTCCCCTGCTTCCTTTTTTAAAATATTTTTCGTTTTGATCCGGTATTGGTTTCAGTGTATTTTTATTTCTAAGTTGAAATAAAAAAAATTTCATTATATAATTATGTCACTGGTTTTTCATCCTAAAGAAAGCAGAAACCCATGCCTAAAAACAAAAAACTTAACTGTTGTGAAAAATGCACAAGCTACTGGACATGTGAGACCAAGTGGCACAGAGGGGAAAAGAATCTGGAAAACATTTGTTGTCCTGTGTGCACTTTTTATCAATTATGCCATGAGGCTCTTACAAATAAATTGAAAAAAAAGTAAATCTTTAATCTTTGATCAAATAAAGTTTTTTTTGTGATATTATTTGTCCGACAATTCCTGCCGCAGCAAAAATTATTCCACTTATTAAAAGTATTGTTCCGTTATTTATATATTTGGAAATATACGCGGTGATAAACATACACACCAAAAAAGCCAAATGCATAAGAGCCTCTATTGAGCTAAAAATTCTTCCTCTAACATTATCAGGGATAAGCACATGTATCAATGTATTTGTGCAGGTAAATATTGGAGCAGCAGCCATACCTACCATCATTATTAGTCCCGCTCCTATGACAAAAATAGGTTTCTGTCCGGCATAAAAAGCAAAAAGGCTGATAAGCGCTCCGCTTAGCGTAAAGCATACAAAAATAGTGCTTATTTGGGAAAGTTTTTGACCATATTTGCCAAACAATATAGTGCCTCCAAAAAGCCCAACTCCAAGAAACACTCCAAATGAACCCAAAACATCCGTAATAGACCCAAACGCTTGTTGTATAAAAACAATTATTATACAAAAAATAGATCCTGTGCCAGCCATAAGTAAGAACAAAGCGCTTGTTACTACTTTCATCGTATCTTTCTTAAACATATATTTAAATCCTTCGCCAATCTCATTCCAAACATTTCGGCGGATAGATTTTTCTATGATTTCCTTTGTTTTTTGAATATCTTTTTTCATATCTTTTATTTTCTCTCTGGGCGTAATAATTGCTATTAATACCGCGGACACAAAATAGCTCAGGCTATCAAGATAAAACCCCCACATATATCCTATCCATTTTACGATAAACCCTGCCGC
>JBDRLO010000064.1:0-15671 GCA_043812935.1 Candidatus Omnitrophota bacterium | reverse complement strand
GTTTTATCGCTGAATATAATGTATGCTGGCACATCTTTCTCCTGAGCTAAAAGTGTCCGTTTTTTACGAAGTTCCTGAAAAAGGCCTTGATCAATTTCTGACCATTCTATATCTTTTCTTATTTTTGCTCTTTTCGCGCTTTCTTTCTTCTTTGCCGCGAGTACCGGTTTAGCCAATACCGGGACAACTTCTCCGGCCAATAAATCCTGTCCGGCACTTGTTACCGCAAGAGTTGAAAACTCTCCTTCTCTAACTAGAAATCCCTGACCGATTAATTGTTCTATCATGTGCCGGATAAAAACATCAGATTCATCCCGCATTATACCGAAAACCGGCAAGTTATCATGAGCCAACTGTTCTATTTTTTCTGTTGTTTTGCCTCTCAAGACATTCACTATATGCGCCGCTCCGAAACCGTAACTTCTTTGACGCACTCGAACAACACAGGACAATATTTTCTGTCCGACAGTTAGCGCGTCCGAAACCATATCAAGCTCATTCAGACAATAATCACATCCGCCGCAGGAATTTGTTCCGTAGCCCTCGCCAAAATAATTTACAAGTACTTTATGCCGGCATTGGGGCCGTGTGCAAAAGTTATACATTGCGCCTAACTTTTTCATCATAATTTCACGTTCAGAAGACTCCTCAGCGAAGAAACTCCATAACCTGTAATCCCCGCCGCCGTAAAACATATAACAAAAAGCAGGCAACCCATCCCTGCCGGCACGGCCGGTTTCCTGCTGATAATGCTCAATACTCTTCGGCATGCCCGCATGAACAATAAACCGTATATTCGAACGGTCAATCCCCATGCCAAACGCTATTGTCGCGACAATAATATCAACTTTTTCACGGGAAAACATCTCCTGCGCGGTGTGCCGTTCTTCATCCGTCATACCCGCATGATACCGGACATTGCTAATACCCAAACTTTTTAAATCTGCAGAAACCGTATCAACATCTTTACGACGCAGACAATATATAATGCCCGCTTCCTTCTCATGTTTCTTCAAAACTTGCGTAATCTGTTTTAAAACCTGTACCCGCGGTAATACGCGATACGTTAAATTCGGACGGTCCACTTCTCCGATGTGCGCTTTAGGACAAGTAAACCTTAACTGTTTCACAATATCTTCCTGCACTTCGCGCGTGGCAGTCGCCGTAAAAGCGTGCACACTTACCGGACGAAATATCTCTTTTATCATCCAAAGATTCCGGTAACTTGCCCTAAAATCATGCCCCCAATGGCTGATACAATGCGCTTCGTCAACAACAAAAAAAGAAAGTTTAACAGAACTTAGTAAACTCACGGTGTCTTCATTCTGCAACCGTTCCGGAGAAATATATAAAAGTTTAACATTCCCCTGCCGAATTTCTTCTATCACCAGGCTTTGCTGACGGGAAGATAAACTTGAATTTAAAAAAGATGCCTGAACCCCCATATCCTTAAGCGTATCCACCTGGTCTTTCATTAAAGAAATAAGCGGAGACACCACAACAGCCATACCTTCTTTCACTAAAGCAGGCAGCTGAAAACATAAAGACTTCCCGCCGCCGGTAGGAAGTACGGTTAAACTATCTTCTCCGGACAAAATAGAAGAAATGGTTTCTTCCTGTAAAGGCAGAAATGAATTATATCCCCAATACCTCCGGAGCACCCCGAACACCTCTTTTTTATTTATCTTTTCCAAAGCATCTAAACTCATTGGTTCTCCTATATCCTAATTTCTCATTTCATAAAACCAAAAAAATTTAACCTCGCAGGGTATCCTGCGAGGTTAAATTTTTTGTTTATTCACACATCAAAATATCCTCGCTCCTTCCCGAAGATCTTTCGGTAAAACAAAAATAAATTTACTGCCTTTGCCAAACTCGCTTTCAACCCATATCTTTCCTTTGTGAAACTCCACAATATCTTTGCTTATCGGAAGGCCAAGCCCCGTCCCCTCCTGCTTGCCAGTAGTAACTCGTTCAAATTTATCGAATATTTTTCCGAAATCCTCTTTTCGAATTCCCGAACCGGTATCCAATATTTCAAAGCGAACGTCTTCTTTTGTCCAGCCAAGTTTAACACCGATATTTCCCTTTTCCGGAGTATACTTTACGGCATTGCCCAAAAGGTTAATTATTACCTCGCTTATTTTATCCTTATCCGCCCAGATTAAATCAGTATAGTTAAAAATATCTTTTTTAAGAACAATCTGTTTTTTTGCAATTTCGCCTTCATGGCTCGTTAATATTTCGTCCACTAACGCGGCCAAATTGAATTTCTCTCTCCTCATCTCCATTTTACCGGCCTCTATTTTGGAAAGATCCAGCATATCCGTAACAAGCCGGAGCAAACGTTCCACATTATCGTTTCCTATCTTAAGCATCTTTTTCTGTTCCGGACTTATTTCACCTACAAATCCGTCAAGAATAACGCGCAAAGATTCATTAATTACAAAGAGCGGGTTTTTTAATTCGTGCGAAACATTAGCAACAAATTGTGATTTGAGTTCATCAAATCTTTTTAATTCTTCATTTTTTTGATCCAGGTCTTTATACAACGCCCTTATTGTATCACGCGTTTTTCGTAAAACCCAATTTTGTTTTTCCAATTCATACCTTGTCTTTTTCATAAACATATTAACCCTCCCGGACAAGTTCCTTAATCGCCGTGATTACATGCAGGGAATCTCTTGTTTTAGCACAATAATCGTTTGCTCCCGCGTCATGGGCTTTTTCAGCGTCTACGGCATCAATATCTCCTGTCGTAATAATAACTTTCGGAACTAAACGCTTCCTGGAACTTTTAATTCTACGACAAACTTCAAAACCGTCTATATCCGGAAGTACCGTATCTGTAACTACCAAATCCGGAGTATCAGACTCTGCTATTCTTATACCATCTTCACCTGTTTCCGATAAAGAAACATTATGCCCTTCTTTTTCTAATACATCTTTTAACACCGAAAACATTATAGCATTCTTTTCGACCACAAGTATTCTTTTCGACATATCCATCCTCCTACCAATAAATAGTACTTAAAAAATCATGCTAATCAAGGTATGCATTACTTCCTTTTACTTTTCTAATACAGGTTCTCTTATACTTTGATGATTTTGTGTTATTCTTGATTCTTTATGAGGATATACCAACCGCCAATACTCTTTTGAAGAATCCAATTTCAAAAAGCCAGTTTCCTGCGCTATTTCAAAAGCCATAAGCACTGAAAAACATATTATCATTATTCCGGCCGCGATTTTAAAAAGCTTTCCCCTGTTTTTTGCCATTTTTATCATAATAAGGCTAGGTAATATTCCAAAAACTATAAGGATCCCAAAACCTCCCGCGATATCTACAGCCTTAATAAAAACATCAGGGTATATCATTGCTACAAGAAATGGCGGGCCATATGCAAGCAACAAAACCACATATTTATTAGGATTTTTATAATGCAAAGATACTATTCCGCGCATAAACCCTCTCAGAGCAACACTTGTCGGGATATAAGAAGTAATTATCGCGGCAAGAGCAAAAACCATACCCGTAAGCGTAATCATTTTGTTATTCAACGCTAAAGACAACGGAATAGTCGCGGGATAATCATGTTGTAACGCGCTGATTATAGTCGCTTTTCCAGGGCCTGCAAGAGGAAGAGTACCCACTACCACGAACATCCATAATATATTTATGATTATCGCCATTGAACTTCCAATTAATACTGCTTTAAAAGAAGCTTTCTGGTCGCCGTTAAGGTTTTTGCAGAGAAAAGGCACAACATTATGAAAAGCAAACGCCACAATTATTATAGGCATTACTGTAGGCATTAAAGCCCACACTTTATGATTATAACGGCTAACATCAATATATGACCCTGAAAGAAAAAGAAGCACGCCAAAGGCGCCTATCATAGCTATCATAATAAACGCGTTCGCGTTTTTAGCCTTATCCGCGCCTAAAAGAGCCAACCCCGTAAGAACAACAAAAAAACCAAGCATCCAAATATTAACTGGGATATTAATAGGTACTAACGTTGCAAGTATCGTGGATGCCCCTGTTAAATAAGCAACTAAAATACCATAATAGTTCACAAGATAACCAAAAACACTTACCCATCTGCCTTTGGTGCCTAACTCATTCTGGAAAAGTGTCGGATAATTACGTGATCTTGTTTTTGGATGTGTAAACTTATAAATAAACACCATGGCCGTACCCAGCATTAAAACCCAAATTAAAAACATACTTACAAGTGAAGGTACAATTCCGGCCATACCGGTTTTTATAGGAAGCGCCAATATTCCCGCACCTATTGTCATACCAGTAACAAGTAAACTGTTGGTAAAAATTTTTATAAAAGGTATCTTTTGTCCGTTTTGCGGCACAAATCCCTGCTTTCCGTTTTATAAATACAACGTTTTATATTTAATTTTTATTGTATCATAAAAATCAAAATAAAAACCGGTTTATTATCATTAAAAGCAAAACCCGAAATATTCTGAAAGTTCTTTCCAATTCTATTTTTAGACGAGTAATTCTTACAACACCTGCGGTATTATTTCCTTTTTATATCTATATTGCAAAAAAACCAAAAAAAGTCAAAACTGCGCCTAAAACAAGGGCAACAAGACTATGTGCCACTACCAAATTTTCATTTTTCTGATAACTCTGCATGAATCCTGAAACACTATTCGGAAAAATTATTATCCATATACCTTTTATAAGCCCGAGCCACCCTATAACTGTGATTATAAGGATCCAGTGCCATACCCACACATTATGAGTTAAAATAATCGCGAGCCCGACAATAAGCGCAAACATCCCGCCTACCAAAACCAAAGCCGCGTTACTACAAAAATCATCCATTATTTTCAGAAAATTCTTGCGGTTAACCAGCATGCCTATCCCGACAACCAAATACAACACCCCGAAAATTCTTGCAATAAATAATGAAGCATCCATGTTTGCCCCCTTTAACTGAGACCACAACTTATGCGAATGCAAAAAGCATAAGTTGTCCGGTCGGATTAATGTCCATGCTGTTTGGGATAAATATACGCAGCGGATTTATCCCAAATCCTAGACAGCCGAACTTTTAACCGAGTATATCACCTTTTATTATAAAAACAAACCAGGAATACTTGCCATTTATAAAATGTTGCCCTTCTTTATAAATGATAAATGTCCCTGGTTATTAGAAAACAAATCAGGCTTCGTCCCAATCCTTCTTTGCTCCGCTAGCCTATTCTAAAATACCGCTCCTGTCTTCTATTGCACACAAGATTTTTTTAATCATATCCTGATAAGAAATATTCGCGAATTTACACATTCTTGCCAAGTGTCCATCCCAACACCATCCCGGATTAGGATTTATCTCTAACAAGTGCGGATCACCATTTTTATCGAGCCTCCAATCAAATCGACAGTAATCCCGGCATTCAAGCCTTTCAAATAACTGTAACGACCTTTCCTCAATATACTTCTGCACAGATTCGGAAATATCGGCCAAAATCGATTTGATATTCCAATAAGGCGATTTTGGATCCCACTTGGCCTCATATCCACATATTTTAGGAAGATTTTCAGGTAGAGCAGAATAATCCTCTTCAATAATCGGCAATATGTTAATATTATTGGGAAGATTTCCTATCATTCCGATACTCAAATCTTTTCCTGACAAAAATTCCTCTACAAGAATGGGGCTATTTGGCCCGATAACATTACGAATCTCGTCGATCGCATTGATCATTTCCTCCAGGCTATACGCCACGCTTCTTTGGGTTATACCAAAACTGGAATCACCCATGTTGGGTTTGATAATAACCGGAAAAGGGAAATTCATTTCATAGATATTATCCGACGGTTTTAGGTAAAAAGCATCCGGAACCGAAATATCCATTTCTCGGGATATCCCACGAACCAATGATTTGTCATAACAAAACGCCAAACACTGTGGATTTGCACCTGTGTAAGGAATCCTAAGCATTTCAAGTAAAGCAGGGACATGAAGCTCTTGTCTCGCGTCATTTGAAAACCCTTCGTCACACAAATTTAAAATATAATCTATCTGGTTTCTGTATTTAGACAAATCCGCTATCATTTTATTATGATCATCCAAATAACAGAAACTATATCCCGTAATCCCTGCCAATGCCTGTTTTAATTCATTGATCGTATAATAATCGTCCTCGTCAAAAACCTCTGACGGTTTTATAGCATCTGTCCGACGAGGATCTCCTAATAGAACCATGACATTTTTTGTCAGAGCCTTTTTCGGAATTTGCAACTTATTCGGCCACTCCTTTTGGATAATAGCCGTAACAAGAAATCGACGTTTCATCATCCCGAGATCTTGATTCCGCTTTGAGGCCGTTTCATCAGCAGGATGAAACGTAATTTCCTGAAAATTCGCATGTTTCAAAAGATTATTCAATTGCTCTTTCGAATACAATCTTTCCGCATAAAATTGATCCACGATAACACCTTTTTGCGTATGTGTAATAACTTCACGGGAAATTAGTTTTGTTTTATCTAAAGATAACGACCTCTCCCTGCAAACAAAATAATCTTTGTCAATCCATTCCCAACTCCGGGGTTCAAAATTATCTTTCAAATATTCTCCATCTGCAACATCAAGAAAAATTTTCCCCCCGGGTTTAAGGATGCGTTGAATATTTTTCAACACTTTCAGGTCATCACTTGCATTCTCAAAATAACCAAAGCTGTTGCCCAAAATCGAAATGCAATCAAAAAATACTTCGGGAAATGAACGTTTTCTCGCGTCCCCTTCTTTAAAGATCAGAGGCAACCCCAAATCCCTTACTGTTTTTCGCGCACGTTGTATTAAATACCGAGAGCGATCTAACCCATATATTTTTGAAAAACCGCGGTTAGCCAATTCAAAGCAGTGACGTCCTTGCCCACAACACATATCAAGAATAACATCTGTTTTTTGTAAATTTAAAATTTTTAAATAAGAATCAATTTCCTGCCGAGTAATATCATCATCATTAACAACATCCCCATCCGTTCTCAAATAATACGAGTTAAAAATCTCTTTCCACCAATCCCTTTTTACATAGTCCTCAAGATTATCAACAGGCCCGATAACTTTCATTTTATCAACTAAAGTATTTTTTTTATTTATACCATTTGCCATTTCATCTCCTTTTGATCAAATAGCTCTACTTTATGATGCAAAACATGTAAGTGTTTTGCTAATTAAAAACACATTCTTTTGTAACGCATTATTATATCTGAAAAAAATAAAAAACCTAGGACTATTTACCTAATTTACCTAATATTTTGAACCAGCCACATAAATACAGTTTAGCTATTATACCCTGGCCACTTTTATTCCATCTACACCGCTTAACATTATGCCTCCGGAATAACCGCTGCCTGTTCCTGCCATATATAAATTTTTAAACCCGGGGAAGAGATGATTTTCTTCTCTCAGAACCTGGACAGGCGATGAACTCTTACTATCAAGCCCCATAATACTGCCTGTTTCAAATCCTTTTATTTTTTTGCTAAAATCTTTTTTTCTTTGATTTAAAATGGCTTATTTTGTAAACCTTTTCCTGCAAAGTCCCCATAGGACAGATCACACACCAAGCGCGTTGTTTCATCAAAAGGCCTAAAATCAAAGCAATAATAGTTGTTACTAAACACATTGTTACAAATACAGCCCCTATGACGATGAACTCTCCTCCTGCGCTGCTAATACGAAACACCAGAAAACTCATAAATAAAACAAATATCAACCAACGAAACCACTGCTTTATAAAAATTTTGGGCAAAAGCCTATTAGCACTAAATCTTGACAGCACAATATCTAAAAAAGCTCCTCTCGGACATAAGTTCCAGCACCAGTATCGTCCTTTAAAAAACGATAACGCAAACAAAAAAACCATCATCGCAACAACCAAATAACCGAGTATCGGACTAAATAGGCCTCCTATAACAATTAGAGGAAGCAGCCAGATCATTATTAACTGTGTTTTTTTCACCATTTGAATTTTCCTTTATAAAGTCCATCCCGTTTTACATTATTTTCAAATTCTAAGATTAACATTCTTGTGCTTATAAATCTGACGGTTCGTGAAAATCATTCAGAATGACCGGCACCGAAGTAACTTCCGCTGGTTTCACCACGGATATTGTACGCCACCGGCCGCTGCGATAACGCAGATAGACAAATCCCGAAAATAAGAGAAACAGCCCCACAACACCCTGCCACGCAAGTTCAAGTCCGACATTCGAAACTTTCAGCATGATATAAAGTATCGGAACAAGCACCCAATGCAAAGCAACTGATATAAACATTGCCCAGAAAGTATCACCCGCACCGCGCAAAGCGCCGATAAACACAACAAAGACAGCCTCAGCCAAAACATAAATTGACGCTAAGCGTATCATAAACACTGTTGCGGGTATAGCAGAAACAAACACGCTGTCAGCCGTATCCGGACGAAAAATCGCCGCCAACATTTCAGGGAAACCCGCAAACAATATAAACACAAGCGCCGAATATACCATGCCAAGTTTAACACCTGACATCGTCGCCTTATGCGCAGTATCAGGCTTACCCGCTCCCATGTACCTGCCCACTAGACTGGTTACCCCTACTTCGATACCCAGAAGCGGAACAAACGAAACCATATCCCAGTTAAAAACAATCGTTGAAGCAGCCGCGGCAACCGCACCAACCGAATGAAATATCATAACTATTACATCAAACGCCAAAAGATTTAGAAACATTTCAAGTCCCGCCGGATATCCGAACCGAAGAAGCGTCCGCATAACTTCACCATTAAACCGAAAAGATTTGGCTACATTAAACCGCCTAAAGTTCTCTTTCTCTAAATAAGATACAAGCAATACTGCCAATCCGCTGGCACTGCCGATTATTGTGCCGTATGCAGCGCCCCTAATACCCATAGCCGGTACACCGAACTTCCCGAATATAAGAATATAATTTACGATAATGTTCACACTCATTGCAATAAGACCCGACATCATGACCATCTTTGTCTTGCCGATCCCAGAGAAAAAAGCGCTCAAACAACTTCGAAGAAGCGTAATAATTACAGCTCCTATAAGAATATCAAAATAAAGTTTCTGAGGACCAAGCTGAGACGGCATAATGCCCATAAAATCGAAAAGCCTATGAGCTAAAGGCCGGCAAAACAAAATTAAAGGATATGCCAGAAAAGCAATTATAACCGCTTGCGTCAACACCACGGAACAACGGCTCTTCTGCCCTGCCCCTAAATACTGCGCAACAACCGCTGTCGCATACCCAGTTAACCCGATAAAAAACGTCATCATCATGAACACCGTCAAACCTCCAACCATAGAGGCGTTCATAAAGTCCATGCCCAGCCGTGATAAAAACATCCTGTCAGTAAAAGTCATAATAGTATAACAAGCCTGTGATACCACCATGGGCAAAGCAATAGCCACCATCTCCCTGATGCCGCCTTTTTCCTGTATATTTCCGTTACCGATTTTCCTAAACTTTTTCATGATGGCTATTATACACACCCTTACGTGTATTTTACAAGAAATACAATGTTATGTGTCCCTTTAGCAGATTGGAACAAGGAAGCACAGCTTAACAGTCTTTTGTGCCTATATCTTTTACTTCCGCTTACTTTCGCTTTTGTCTTTTTTCTCAGCTCAAATATTACAGATCAAAACACAGAACGCCATAAAAAATCATGACATATTCAAAAACATTATCTACTGGTGAAAAAAATCACGCATAATCAAGCGGGTTTTATAAACTTAATGTCTTTCAGACAAAGAAGTTATGCTTGTATAACTAAAGTCATAAAAAAATGTCTGAAACCTGTTGACAGACAAGTAAAAAAGTGTTACATTGGTGAAAATATTCACGAAACTCTTAGGAGGCAAAATGCCGCTGTCAAATAATTCGATCGAAAGAATATGTAAAGTCTTCGGACATCTTGATACTTTAGATAAACAAAATGTAACATTTATTTCATCTATGGATTTAGCAAAAGCCATAGGCGCAACCGCTTATACTGTCCGAAAAGATATAAGTTTACTTGATATTACAGGCTACACCAGAAAAGGATATGATGTCAAAACCCTAAAACAAGAACTCGGCCGAAAACTTTGTTTAAATAAAAAACGTAAAGCGTGTATCGTCGGCCTGGGCAGATTGGGCGGTGCTCTTTTAGATTATGAAAAATTCCAGGAAGACGGATTTGATATTGTTGCAGGATTTGACTCGAACATCAACAAACTGGAACGCATTCATACGGATATTGATGTTTATCCTGTCAGCCGGATAAATGAAATCATCGAAAGAAAAAACATAGAACTGGGAATAATAACGGTTCCGGCTGAACACGCCCAAAGCATTGCTGATACCCTGACAAAGGCCGGAGTTACGGGTATCTTAAATTTTTCGCACGTTAAGATCAATTTACCGAAACCTATTATTAATATGAACCTGGATTTCACAAATGCGCTTAGGTTCATAGCCGCAAAACTTAGCGGTGATATAACAAATAAACAATAAAAAATTACAGGAGGTATATCATGTCCAGAATATACAATTTTAGCGCAGGACCGGCTGTATTACCGGAAGAAGTCCTTCAAACAGCGGCAAAGGAACTGCTTGATTACAAAAGCAGCGGCATGAGCGTTATGGAAATGTCACATCGCGGTAAGGAATTTAAGGGAATAATTGAAACCGCTGAGGCAGACCTGAGGGAACTCATGAACATTCCTGACAACTATAAAGTACTTTTTCTGCAGGGCGGAGCGTCTCTTCAATTTGCAATGGTACCGCTTAACCTCATGGTAAAGAACAAAAAAGCGGATTATATACATACAGGTCAATGGACCAAAAAAGCTATTTCCGAAGCAAAGAAATACGGAGAGGTCAATGTTATAGCTTCGAGTGAACCGGATAACTATACTTATATTCCGGAACCTGATCCTACATGTTTTTCAAAAGACGCGGATTATTTTTATATTGCTTCCAATAATACAATATACGGAACCAGGTATACCAATATTCCCAATACAGGCGATGTCCCCTTGGTAGCAGATATGTCTTCTAACATATTATCCGAACCGGTAGATGTAAAAAAATTCGGCGTTATTTTTGCAGGCGCACAGAAAAACATAGGCCCCGCGGGCCTTACAATTGTAATCATACGGGAAGACCTGATAGGCAGCGCTCCCGATAATGTTCCGACCATGCTTAATTATAAAACTCACGCAAACGCAGGTTCGATGTACAACACTCCGCCGTGTTACTCGATCTATATCGCAGGGCTGGTATTCAAATGGATTAAAGAAAAAGGCGGCCTGGAAACCATTAAAAAGAACAACATTGAAAAAGCGCAAATCCTGTACGACTATATAGATTCTTCCGCGCTTTTTAAAAGCCCGGTAAAAAAGGAAAACCGTTCTTTAATGAACATACCTTTTATTTGCGGAAGTGAAGAACTGGAAACCAAATTCATAGAAGAAGCGTCTAAACTCGGCTTAAAATCCCTGAAAGGCCACAGAACAGTAGGCGGCATGCGGGCAAGCATTTATAACGCAATGCCCTTAGCCGGGGTAAAAACTCTTGCCGCGTTTATGAAAGAGTTTGAAAAAAACAATGCGTAATTAATAGAAAGGGATAACCATGAAGAAAATACTTAAACTGAACAAGATATCAAAAGAGGGGCTTAACTTATTTCCCCTTGATGAATATGAAATAGGCACGGAAATAAGCGTGCCGGACGCGATAATTCTCAGAAGCTACAATATGCATGATATGGAACTGCCTGCGTCTCTCTTGGCAGTAGCACGTGCCGGATCCGGGGTCAATAATATTCCCGTAGATAAATGTTCCGAAAAAGGCATAGTGGTATTCAACACTCCGGGCGCTAACGCTAACGCTGTAAAAGAACTTACAATAGCCGGCCTTTTACTTGCCGCCCGTAATATAGTGGAAGGCATAGAGTTTGCTAAATCACTTAAAGGTAAAGGAGACGAAGTCCCTGCCATGGTTGAAGCCGGCAAGAAAAACTATGCGGGACAGGAACTTTACGGAAAAAAAATGGGAATCATAGGCCTCGGCAAAATAGGCGTAATGGTTGCCAATAAAGCCGTGGCTCTCGGAATGCAGGTCAGCGGATACGACCCTTTTATTTCAATTGAATCCGCATGGGGGCTTTCCAGAGAAGTAAAACGTACTGAAGGCCTGGATTCGCTTCTTGCCGGTTCCGATTATCTATCCATACACACGCCGCTTATTAATGAAACCCGCGGCATGATAAACAAAGCCAGATTTAAGAACATGAAAAAAGGAATCCGTATACTTAATTTTTCACGCGGCGGAATTGTAAATAACGATGACCTTAAAAATGCCATTAAAGCAGGTATAGTGGATAGATACGTTACGGATTTTCCGGACGACGAAGTATTGAACATGGATAAAGTAATAGCTATTCCCCACCTGGGAGCATCAACTGAAGAGGCTGAAGTCAATTGCGCTGTTATGGCAGCTAAACAGATAAAAGATTTTCTTGAAAAGGGCTCAATCAAAAATTCAGTAAACTATATGGACTGTCATCTGGAACAGAATTCAGATTTCAGGCTTCTTATTATGAACAAAAACATACCAAACATGGTTGGACAAATTTCAGCTATCCTTGCCAAAGCAAACATAAATATTGTTGAAATGCTCAATAAGAGCAAGGGAAATTACGCTTATTCTATTATAGACATTGAAGAAGAGCCCAGCAAAGAAGCCATTGACGCCATATATAAAATAGACGGCGTCATCAAGGTAAGATCATTGAACATAAAATCCCGCGGATAACGAACAAATAATATCAGCAATCGCAGGGGAGGGCCTTGTGCCCAAAGGAAATCCCGAGTATGCCCGAGGGGTGTCCTCCCGTTTATAAATAATCAACATACCATGAATATGATTGGGCAGAATAATATATTGATTTAATTCAATATTCTCGCAACAGACAGGCACGGAGCCCCATATACCTCACCGGGCACATGACAAGGCCTGTCCCTATATATTTTGTAATTTATTAATTTTTTTCATATTTGGGACATAACATTCGAAAGCTCTCGCTAAAAAAAACAAAGCACGGAAACGTACCCTCTTTACTCTAAAGTGTCAATTGTCAAAATCTGGTTATCTTGTCTTTCACTTACCAAACTTTTTTCTTCATGTGTTTTTCTGTAAATTTTATTATGTTATTCATCATAACAACTGTTTCAACCGGATGTTTGCCTACGGCTGATTCGGCTGAAAGCATAACACAGTCAGTGCCGTCTATTATGGCATTGGCTACATCCGTTACTTCCGCGCGTGTCGGCCGGAGGTGTTCTGTCATACTATCAAGCATCTGTGTCGCAGTAATAACAATTTTTTCCGCGCGGTTACATTTCTTGATAATCATCTTTTGAATAATGGGAATTTCGTAAATGGGCAACGATACTCCCATATCTCCGCGCGCTATCATGATACCGTCCGAAACCTTGATTATGTCATCTATATTCTTTATGCCTTCTTTGTTTTCTATTTTAGCGATTAATTGGCACTTAGAACTTCCCCCAAGCACATCTTTTAAATCCAAAATGTCTTTCTTTGTACGCACAAATGACTGCGCGATGTATTCCACACTGTTTTTATCACAAAACGATATATCCTGTATATCTTTCTGGCTGATTGCTCCGAACTCAAGCCTTGCCTCCGGGATATTTACCCCTTTATGTTCTTTCAGCAAACCTCCAACTATTACTTTAGTTTTAAGGCTATTCTTAATCTTGCCGACAACTTCTAAAGCTATATTTCCATCATCTATAAATATTTGGTGACCATTTTTAATGCTGCGCAATGGGCCCTGATAATCAAAAGGTATTTTTATTTCTGTACCTTTTATATCTTTCTGGGTAAGATACACTATCCGGTTCTTTTTAAGCAAAACCGGAACCTTAAGATCACCTATCCTTATACGATGGCCTTGCAAATCACCAAGAAGCTTAACACACCTGCGGTATTTCGCGTTTAGTAAGCGAATAATGTTTATCCTGTTCAGTAATTCACGCGGCGCGCCATGCGAGAAGTTAAGGCGGCCCACATCCATACCGGCAATCATCATTTTTCTAATTACCTTCTCACTTGATGATACCGGGCCGAGAGTACATATTATTTTCGTTTTAACCATAAGATTTACACCTCTTCCAACAACGGATTGCTTATAAAATCAGAAGGTTTTACCCGCCATCCGTCATAAGGTGAAACGGGATAATTTATGTTTTCAAATGCTTCTACAATTAATTCTGAACAAAAATAGGCATTATCCATTTTACAGATTTTATCAACAATTGGATTAGCAAACGCCCAGTTAAAACTTATAGGCGTAAAACTTGATAAAATAAAAAATCCAAGGCCCCCAAAACCATAAGGCCGGCCTTTTTGTTTAGCGCAATAATCTACAGCTTGTTCAAGAATTTTCTCATCCTTAATATATTTATGCCGAAAAACCTTTATGATATATCCGTTATCTAAATAATCTTTTATTCTTCTCTCAACAATTCCTTTTGGCTGGGCCTCCCAAAGCATGCCTTCACCTTTATAAATTGCGGCATGGGTCCAGAAACGGTGTTTAACTTTACGCGTTAAAACATTTGATAACTGTATCGGAAACGAATATGCAGCACTTTGTTTTCCGGTAAGAATAATATCTCCTTTTCTCAACATAGAAACATCTGTTATGGTATTTTGATATTGTTTAAATATTCCGATAAAAAACAGTCTGATTGCGCCAACAGCTAAAGCCAGCAACGTAAGCCATAAAAAAGATTTGATCATTATAAAAAGAATTTTGATTACAATTAACACTACCTGCATCCCAATACCCCCGATTGTTAACAATTTACGAATTTACTTTTTGCTTTCCAATGTTTCTTCAACAGCAACCGTCTTCTCCATTTCAGAAGCAGACAGGTAATATGTCGCCAGAAACCCAATCTCGCGAAACTGTTTCTTCAGATCCTCCGGCATTTCGTCAGTTATCCTCTGCCGCGCTTTTGCATCAGATTCAAAAATTCCCATCGCCTCAAGCTGTCTTTTCACCGCGGGATGGTTTGATGCCAGCGTAATCCGCGGCATAACCCGCATATCATCTACGTTCACAACAGTATCTTTGAATGCAGGCCCGTTTTTAAAAACAACCCGACATCCTACCCCAGCCCCATAATACACTCTAAATAAACTTATCAAGATAAGCGCTATTACAACAATAATACAACAATGTTTTTTCATATATCCCCCTTCACCGTTTAATATTATTAGTGTGATTTTCACCGACAAACAAACGCCCATGCCGGGCGCACCAAAAAAATAAAAGCCCTCAATCTTTTCAGATGAAGGGCTTTCGTCCATATCCGAAAAGTTCGGATATTGCTTATATATGTTTTTGAATAACACTGCTAATGTCTGCTAATACAACCTACTACAAAATTGGATTTATTACAACAATATTATTATGTCTATAAATAGGGACAGCTACCATTTATTAAAAATAGAAAACTTAGTTTCTCGCTTTTTGTTATTTAATAAATGGTAGCTGTCCCTATTTACCCTATTTATAGACATAATATTGTTGTAATAAATTCTGTT
>JBDRLO010000063.1:0-27794 GCA_043812935.1 Candidatus Omnitrophota bacterium | reverse complement strand
GATATGGATAAACTTGCT
This sequence comes from Candidatus Omnitrophota bacterium, assembly GCA_043812935.1. Classification (GTDB taxonomy): domain Bacteria; phylum Omnitrophota; class Gorgyraeia; order Tantalellales; family Tantalellaceae; genus JBDRNE01. The sequence goes on along the minus strand of JBDRLO010000063.1, from coordinate 27,776 downwards.
GAGGCTATGGAACAAAGACAGTTTATTTCGGATGAATTTGAATTAATAGATGTAACAGACGGTGAACAGGTTATGAATTTTGTAGAATATACTTGTAAGAAGTTCTTAACTTTGGAGGATAGTCAGCCGAGAATAACTCACTGCGATAAACATAAATCGAGCCAGGAAAAACATTTTCAAGGAAAAAGTTTAAAAGAGACCAATTCCTTTAGTTTTTCTATTAAATCCGAGGAAAAAAAAGAAAAATACATAATAGATGTTAAATTTGGAAAGGATTCCGAGAATCAGAATGCTATATACGTTGAGATAATTACAAAGGATATGAAAGATGTTACCACAGCTTTTATTAAAGAGCAGAAAACCATTCATAAACATTCAGAATGGATAGGTAATCTAGAAAACCCAAAAAAAGTACAGGTACTGCTTCCTTACTTAATGAGACTACTTGCTCCTGAGTGGCTTCAGGAATCAATTTTAGACAGTATGCTCGATTTTTCTAAATTAGATAAAAAATCTGCTTTAATTTTTTCGGAAAAAGTTACATTTGATAACGGGGTAGGAGCTTTACTTCCGAAATTGGCCAAAGCCGGGATTAAAGTCGGTGTTGTAGCAAAAGAAAAAGAACGCGGCAAACAAAAAGAGGCAATAGATTATTTGAACTCTGTTGAACTTAAAAACGAAGAGAATAAGATATTTTATGCGGAAACACTTTCGGAACTCGTATCAAAAATGAAAAATAACACCCCACGTTTTTATTACTTTAAAATTGACGCGGATGAGGAAGAAGTTTTGCCCGACAATGTTATACTTGTTGATAAATTAACCGTAAGGCAGATTATAAGGGCAATAGCGTCAGCCAATGGTCTTATTGATGAAACAGCTCGAAAACTGTTTGACCTTACTAAAAGATTTGCAGTATCAGTATAATCGCGGTTTTTGCCTTTTTCTGTAACATTCAAATATACTTGTGTATATTTAAAAACACTTTTTTAATAAATTCCCTTGTCCCTCCTGCAGTTTAATGCAGGAACCATCTCCCTCTCTCGGGACAAGGGAATTTTAATAAGGAACCCCATAAAGAGGTGCTCGTCAAGAAACAAACAGATGAATAGCTGCAAAAACAAGCAGCACACGCAATCGGGCAAAAGCATAATTACGTTTATGCTGTGTCTTATTTGTGTTAATTTTACCTGTTGGTTTTATCCCACGGCCCGGATAGATTTCCATGTCAAGAAATATGGATTTTTGTGACCAGGGGGTAATGATGTGTTGCTCAATCCCAAGATATAGACCCTATTTACTTGACTTATGTGGTATTTGTGATATAATTTTTTAAACTTTGGGGTAAGGTGATTCCGTGGAGATGTTTACGGAAAATTCCTTAGCCGGCGGTGTTTTTTTGTCGTTATGACAAAAATAAGTCCGCGAGATTCTTCAATAGAGAATCTGAATTCGTGAGAATCGAATGCCGACCGTAAAGCCGGGATGGGAAAAGTATATGGGAAACCTGTATATATTAGTTAAAAGCCCTGAAGTTGTTTTCAGGGCTTTTTTTGTTAGTGCTAAACGCAAGATATGGCACGTTACACGCGAAAATTGACAGCTTACTATTTTTGTGAACGTGAAACGTGTTACATGTCACGTGTAACGTGGTGAAAGGTGATGAAATTGAAGTTTAATACTATTGAAAACATAATAAAAGATATTCAAAACGGCAGAATGGTTGTAGTGATTGATGATCCTTCTCGTGAGAACGAAGGGGATCTTATAATGTCGGCAAATCAAATTACTCCTGAAAAAGTTAATTTTATGGCAAAGTATGGCAGGGGACTTATTTGTGCGCCTATGGATGACGCGATTGCTGAAAGACTCGAATTGCATCTGATGTCAAGAGATATGCAGGATCCATATAAAACCGCTTGGGCAGTTTCGGTTGATGCGGCAAAAGGCATAACAACCGGTATATCTGCGCATGACCGCGCCAGGACAATAAAATTGCTTGCGGATTCAAAATCAACGGCAAAAGATTTTGTAAAACCCGGGCATTTGTTCCCGCTGAGGTCAAAGAAAGGCGGAGTTTTAGTGCGTGCGGGGCACACTGAAGCGAGTGTTGATCTTATGAAGTTAGCTGGCCAGCCGGCGGTTGGAGTAATATGTGAAATAATGAATGATGATGGTACTATGGCAAGAGTGCCGGATCTTGTTGAATTCTCCGCCAAACATAAACTTAAAATCTGTACGATTGAAGATCTTATAAAATATCGGAGAAAAACAGAAAACCTGATAGAAAAAATCGCGGAAACTGAAATGCCGACTAAGTTCGGAGAATTCAGGTTATACGCTTATAAATCAATGGTTGATGAGTATCAGCATCTGGCGTTAGTAAAAGGTAATATTTCAAAAGGCGAAATATTAGTTAGAGTTCATTCGCAATGTCTTACGGGCGATGTATTTCATTCCTGCCGGTGTGATTGCGGAGAACAACTTGAAAAAGCAATGCAAAGGATTTCCAAAGAAGGTAAAGGTGTTATATTGTATCTTTCACAGGAAGGCCGCGGGATTGGGATTTTCAATAAACTAAAAGCGTATGAATTGCAGGACGAAGGTTTGGATACGGTAGAAGCGAATGAAAAGCTGGGGTTCAAAGCGGATTTAAGGGATTATGGTATTGGTGCGCAGATACTTTCGGATTTAGGGCTTAAAAAAATAAAGCTTTTAACAAATAATCCAAGAAAAATTATAGGCCTGAAAGGTTACGGACTTAAAGTTGTAGAGAAGGTTTCATTGGAAATCGAACCCGGAGAAAAAAATAAGAAATATCTTAATACAAAAAAACATCGGTTAGGCCATAAGTTGAAGAAAGTATGAAGTGCGTTTCACGTAACATGTGGCACGCAGCATGTAACCGGAATAAGTAATGGACAGGCACAGGGGCATGTGCCACACAGGGTACATGGCAAGACCTGTCCCTACAACAATAAACCGGTCAACCAGTATAACCGGCTAACGGACTAACCGGCAAACAGGTTAACTAAAATAGGAGGCAAAAAATGACGACAATAGAATGTATCAAGGGAAAAATGCTTGTAAAGAACAAAAAGTTCGGGATTGTAGTATCCAGGTTTAATGAGCTTATTTCCGGAAAGCTTTTAGAAGGTGCGGTGGATACACTTGTTAAACATGGCGTAAAAGAAAATGAGATTTCAGCTGTATGGGTGCCCGGTTCATTTGAAGTGCCTGTGGTTGCGCAAAAAATGGCCAAATCAGGTAAATATGACGCGGTTATTTGTCTCGGCGCAGTAATAAGGGGTGAAACTCCTCATTTTGATTTTGTTGCCGCGGAAGCTGCTAAGGGTGTGGCAAAAGTTGCGATGGAAAGTAAAGTTCCTTGTGTGTTCGGAATAATTACAACGGATAATCTTGAGCAGGCGTTGGATCGAGCCGGTACAAAAAGCGGGAACAAGGGTAGAGATGCCGCGCAGACTGCGATAGAAATGTGCAGTTTGTTTTCCCGGTTATAATGTTGATAGAAAGAAAAGGACGAGTCTATGAGAAAACGTACATTATCGCGTGAAATAGCGCTTAAAATTTTGTATGCGAATGACATTACAAAAGAATCCGTTGAGGAATGTTCCCGCAAATACCGTGATAACAATGAAGTTCCTGAGAAAAGTGTAGATGAGTTTTCAGATTTTCTGGTTAAAGGGGTAGATGCAAATAAACAAAAAATTGATGGTATTATTATAAAATATGCGGAAAACTGGCAACTTGACAGGATGGCAACGATTGATAGAAACATCTTGCGTATTGCTATTTTTGAGCTTTTGTATGATGAAGGGATCCCTCCTAAGGTTACGATAAATGAAGCGATAGAAATTGCGAAGAAATACGGCGATAAAAATTCCGGAAAATTTGTTAACGGGATTCTTGACAAAATCAATAAAACTGAAGAAAGAAATTCACAAACCGAGACGGAATAATAAATGAGTAAGAATAAGAAAAGATTTATAGATTTGCATGTGCACACAACTTATTCGGACGGTGTTTTCAGTCCGGAACAAGTGGTGCAGAAAGCTCTGGATATGGGACTTAAGGCGGTTGCTATAACCGACCATGATTGTATTGAAGGTGTTGCCCCTTGTGAAAACGCGGCCAAAGGGCGCGATATCGAAATAATTCCCGGAGTTGAAATATCAGCGGTAATCGAAGAAACAGAAATCCATATTTTAGGCTATTATATAGACGTGAACAATAAAGAGCTTGTGAACGCGCTTTGTGAATTGCGGCAAAACCGTGCAAATCGGCTTAAAAAAATGTTGTTGCTTCTTAAAGACCAAGGCATAGAACTTGCGGAAGATAAAGTTTTAGGTGAAAAACCCGGAGGGGTTGTAGGGCGGCTTAATCTCGCCCGCGCTATAATGAAAGAAAACAAAGCCTTGAATATAAAAACCGTGTTTGATAAGTATATTGGAGATGGTAAGCCGTGTTATGTGAAACATAAAAAACTGGATTATCGAAAGGCGATAAAACTTATTAGAAACGCCGGAGGCATAGCAGTCTTAGCTCATCCTGGAACTATGGGAAAAGATGAGTACATTGAAGATTACGTTAAGGCGGGATTAAGGGGAATTGAGGCGCTGCATATAAAACATCGTTCAGAGATAAGCGCGAAATATTTTGATATCGCGAAAAAATATGATTTAATCATAACGGGAGGATCAGATTGTCATGGCGGGAACAAAGATAAAGCGCTTATCGGGAAAATAAAACTTGATTATGAAATTGCCGAAAAGCTTTTGCAGGAAACAAAAAAACATGATATCAAACTCTGAATTGAAATACATGAAACTGGCGCTTCGGTTAGCGGAAAAGGCAAAGGATAAGACATATCCTAATCCAATGGTAGGCGCTGTTATCGTTAAAAAAAACAAAATAATTGGTAAAGGGTATCATCGTAAGGCGGGCAAACCTCACGCTGAAGTTGAAGCTATTCGCAATGCCTCCGAACATTGCCGCGGGGCAGTGTTGTTTGTGACGCTTGAACCGTGCGATCATTACGGGAAAACGCCTCCATGTACGGAAGCAATTATTAAAAGCGGTATTAAAAAAGTTTATGTGCCGATAAAAGACCCAAATCCTTTAAATCGCGGACGGGGAATAAAAAAATTAAGACGCGCTGGAATAAAAGTAGAATGCGGGTTATGTGCGGATGAAGCAAAAGATATAAACCGGAAATATATAAAGTACATAAAATCAGGATTGCCGTATGTTACTTTAAAACTCGCAGAATCGTTAGACGGGAAGATTGCCGCTTCTGATGGAAGCTCAAAATGGATTTCAACAAGCGTTGCGCGAAAATACGTTCGAAAAATGCGGTCACGCTATAATGCTGTTATGGTCGGAAGTAATACTGTTTATTATGATAATCCGTTTCTTTTAGATGAAAAGAAAAAAGGATATGGCACTTTTCGTGTAATAGTTGACTCTGCCCTGAAAATTTCATTAAACTCGAATCTTATAAAAACCGCTTCAAAATCTCCGGTTATTATCGGAACTACCGAATTTGCCGACAAAACAAAAAAAGGTAAACTTTGCAGAATAAATGGAGTTTCAGTTGTTTCTTTGAAAAGTAAGCACAAAAAAGTGCCTTTAAAAGCTTTTTTAAAATGCCTGGCAGCGAAAGGAATTGTGAATATGTTTGTTGAAGGCGGAGGGGAACTTGCCGGCAGTTTAATTGATGAATGCCTGGCAGATGAAGTTATGTTTTTTATCGCGCCGAAAATAATCGGAGGAACCCATTTTTCAATAAAAGGAAAAGGTTCAAAAAACATAACCAAAGCAATCGATTTGAAAGATGTACAGATTAAAAAGTTTGGAACGGATATATTTGTTCACGGGTATATCAATAAATAAAAGGAAGTTATAATGTTTACCGGGATTATAAGCGAAACAGCCAAAGTAAAAAGTATTCAAAAAAAAGGTTCTTTGGTTTGTTTAGAGGTTGCAAGCAGTTCAAAATTCGCGGAAGTCATTTCGTTAGGAGACAGTGTGGCCGTTAATGGAGTTTGTTTGAGCCTTACAAAAAAAAACAGAAATTTGGTTTTTGATGTAATGGACTCCACCTTCAAAAAAACGAATCTTAAACGTTTAAAAATTTCTTCATATGTAAACCTGGAAAATGCTTTAAAAGTTGGCGACGATTTGAGCGGGCATATGGTGTCAGGCCATGTTGATGGTGAACGTTTGTTAAAGAAGATTCAAAGAATTCCCGGTAAATATAGTTTTGATATTGGATTATTGCCTCAGGACAAAAGGTATGTTGTAACGCGCGGGTCAGTAACTCTTGACGGGATAAGTTTGACGGTAGCGGAACTATATGGTACCTTTTTTAGAGTTCATATAATCCCGCATACGATTGAAAACACCACCTTAAAGTTAAAAAAATGTGGGAATTATATAAACGTTGAATTTGATACGCTGGCTAAATATGTTGAAAAAAATGCGGGGAACATAATTACAAAAAATTTGTTACAGGAAAAAGGCTTTATTTAATCGGTTAGCCGGTTGACCAGTTAGCCGGTTGGCCGGTTAGTTGATGTAGATACGAGGGACAGGTCTTGCCATGTACCCTGTGTGGTACATGGCCCATGTGCATGTCTATTAAGAAAGGGGCATTTTATGAAGAAAGGGATCGCAGTGTTAATTTGTGTGTGTTTGTGTTTTTCAGCGGCCGGTATAGTCTATGCAGACGGGCCATTGGAAAAGCTCGGCAGGGGTATCTCGAATATTTTAACTTCGCCTCTAGAATTGCCTAAAGGTATGGGAGATGTTAATAATTCTGACGGTATATTTGCCGGAATGACATGGGGGCTTTTAAAGGGAACTTTTAATATTGTTAAACGCGGTGTGGTAGGAGTTTATGAGGTTATAAGTTTTCCGATTCCTTTGCCGAAAGATTACGAACCTATTTTGACGGATCCTGAATATTTTCTAAAAAAATAAAGCGTATATTGATTACCACTCATTAGATGCGAGACACTATTTAACCAATAATAATATTGACGATATAAAAGGATAATGTTAGTATATCGTCGGTTTATATATAATTGTATGTTTTTCGGGGCGTAGCGCAGTTTGGCTAGCGCGCCACGTTCGGGACGTGGAGGTCCTGGGTTCAAATCCCAGCGCCCCGACCATATCTTTATAAAAGGTTAAGTAGCTTTATTCCTTTCCTTAATTTAATATAGGCAATAAAACGTTTGTAAAACCAAAAAAATGAGACAGTTAGCGAGAATTCACGTAATTTTTAGCGGCAGTGTTCAGGGGGTTGGGTTTAGGTTTGCCGCTGAACGTATTGCTTTGCGGTTAAATTTAATGGGTTTTGTGAGGAATCTTTTTGACGGGACAGTTGAGGTTGTTTGCGAAGGAACTAAAAGCGAATTGGAAGTGTTTTTGAAAAAAATTGATGAAAACATGGCGGGTTATATCAGTGATTTTCATGTTGATTGGGAGCCTGCCCGTAATGAATTTACCTCTTTTGAAATAAGATTCTGACGGCTCATCTTTTGATAGAATATATTTTACAAACAAATATGGTATATCTAATTCTTTCCGATATTCATAGTAATTTGCAGGCTTTAGAGGCTGTAATTGACTCTTTTCCCCAAAAAGATGATGTTATCGTAATGTGCGGTGGCGATATTGTCGGATATGGCGCAAATCCCGTAGAATGTTTAGAAGTTATTAATCAATTAAACGCTCACTGTGTTCTTGGTAACCATGACGCGGCAGTAATAGATAAAATGGATATTTCACGTCTAAATGAATACGCGGCAGAGGCAATTATCTGGACAAAAGGATATCTGAACCGTATTGATATGCGCTATTTTGATTCTCTGCCGTATACTTTAAAAAATGATTTTTTTACCATGGTTCACGGTACGCTTTATTCTCCCGAAGAATTTAATTATCTCACAACTAATTCTAACGCTGAAAAAACGTTTAATATGATGAAAACGAAAATATGTTTTGTGGGGCATACTCACCGGGCCGGAGTTTTTATGGAAAACAATGGAAAAATATATCCGTTGTTTAGTAAAAAAATCATTATTGAAGATAATGCAAATTACATAATAAATGCTGGAAGTGTCGGCCAGCCGCGGGATTATGATAATCGCGCAAGTTACTGTATCTATTCACCGGAAAATAACGAAATTGAATTTCGACGTATTACATATGATATTAAAAGCGCGCGAAACGCAATTATAAAAGCGGGACTGCCGAAAATTTTAGGCGATAGACTTTTAACCGGGCAATGACGAAGAATGGGAGGAGAATGAACGCATTTCGTTTTCAGACTGTAATAATTGTGTGTTTTTTGTTAATGATGAGTTCTGGGTGCGCCCAGATAAAAGACAAGTTTATCCGTAAACCGAAAAAAGAAGAGGTTGATCTGAAGAGGTATCGTGCGGTAAGGACATATGATGTCCGGCCCAGTATTGAGCTTTATCAAAAAAGATATGTGTTGTGGAAAGTTTGGCATAAGGAACTTTTGTCAGTTTTAAGGGATTCTAACCATAAGAAGAAAGTTGTTGCGATTGACCAGGAAATTTCTAATCTTTGTGATATGCGCAATATGTTGAACAAAGAAAAAGGCGAGGAATTACAGAAGATTATAGTGCAGATGACAGCGGTTGAAGCGCTGCTTAAAAAACAAAAAGTTTCAACCGGGAATGAAGTCAGGATACGAATGAAAATAGAGTCTTTGGGCAGACAAATAAAAGTAAAATTTAACTATAACAAAATGTGTGATTTTATTGGAAGTGATTTTACCGATTATGAGTAACTTTTTAACCGTTAAAAGGGTTGTTGTAGGGCCGTTATATGTGAACTGTTATCTGGTTTATGATAAAAATACTCTGAAGGGTATGTTGATTGATCCGGGAGAGTATTCCCAAGAAATAGAGACATATGTAAAAAGAAACGCAATTGATTTAATCGGTATAATAAATACACATGGGCATGCTGATCATATGGCAGGAAACAAAGCATATAATTTGCCTGTATTTATTCATGAACTTGATGCTGATTATTTAACGGATTCTCGAATAAATTTATCAATTTTTTTAGGAATACATGTAGCAGAGGTAAAAGCAGCTGGTTTTTTAAAAGACGGTGATATTATTGAGATTGGTAATTTCAAATTAAAAGTAATTCATACGCCGGGGCATAGCCCGGGCGGGATTTCCATTGTTTGTGGAGATATTCTTTTTAGTGGGGATACGCTTTTTTGCGAAGGGGTAGGCCGTACGGATTTATCCGGAGGAAGCCAAACGGATTTAATGCGGTCAATTCAGGAAAAACTGTTTGTTTTACCGGATAGTACCAAGGTTTATCCTGGACATGGTCCTGAAACTACTATCGGGAATGAAAAAAAGTTTATGCGGGGTACATAGCAAGTAGCATGTGGCGGTTTTCATTTATGAAAAAGTATATTGAAGAGTTTTTATATTTTATGGAGGTTGAACGCGGTGTTAGCGAAAACACCATTTTTTCGTACCAACATGATTTAAAAAAGTTTGAAAGATATATTCAGGATATTAACAAGTCTGTTTCTGAAATTACTCGTGAGGATATTGTAGAGTTTCTTATGCGGCTCAAAGATATAGGTCTTTCGGCAGTAACTATTGCGAGAAACCTTGCGGCGTTAAAAACTTTCTGGAAGTTTTTAGTTGAAGAACAGGTAGTTAAAGAAAATGTTGCCGGTATTATTGAAACCCCTAAAACATGGAAAAATATTCCGGAAGTATTAAACATTGAAGAAGTTGAGCGGTTATTGGAAGCTCCGGATAAAAAAACGCTTTTAGGTGTTCGTGACAGCGCTATACTTGAACTTATGTACGCGGCAGGACTAAGGGTTTCAGAAGTAAATGCCCTTGAAGTACCAAACGTGAATCTGGAAGCGAATTTTGTTAAGTGTTATGGTAAAGGCGGCAAAGAGAGGATTGTACCTATTGGTAAACTGGCGGAAAATGCTATTGAAAATTATTTGCGGGATGTCAGGCCAAAATTATTAGGTAAAGGCGAATCGAGACACCTTTTTTTGTCCAGATTAGGCAGGAAAATATCACGTCAAAGTTTATGGAAAATAATACGCAAATACGCGCGGTTAGCAGGTATTACGAAAAACATTACGCCGCATACGCTTAGGCATTCTTTTGCGACCCATCTTTTGGAAGGCGGCGCGGAATTGCGGGGATTGCAGGAAATGTTAGGCCACGCGGATATTTCTACAACACAGATTTATACGCATGTGAATAAGGAAAAATTGCGAAAAATACATAAAGAGTTTCATCCGAGGGCGTGAGTCGGTTTGCCGGTTAGCCCGTTAGCCGGTTTGCCAGTTGTCCGGTTGGTCGGTTAGCCAGTTAGCCGGTTTATTGATGTAGGGACAGGCCTTGCTATGTACCCTGTGTGGTACATGGCCCCCGTGCCTATCCGGTATGTTAAATATATCCGATATACGACATACTAATTACTGAGGAACAATATGGATTTGATTGTAACGCATAAAAATGCTGATTTTGACGCGTTAAGTTCATTGGTTGCCGCTAGTAAGCTTTATCCAAAAGCGCGGCTTTTGCTCCCGGGGTCTCAGGAAAAGGCTGTCCGGAATTTTTTGGCTTTAATTAAAGATAAAATTACAATTGAATCAGAAAAAACATGCCGGATGGATGATGTAACGCGGCTTATCATTGTGGATAACCGGCATAAATCCAGAATTGGCGATGCGGCAGGGATTTTAAATAAAAAAAATTTGAAAATTCATATTTATGATCACCATCCGCGGACACGGTTTGACATAAAAGCTGATAAAGATGTTTTTAAAAAAGTAGGGGCAACTGTTTCAATTGTTCTTGAAATCTTATCGAAAAAACGGAAGTTAAAGTTAACTCCGCTTGAAGCTACTCTTATGCTGCTTGGTATATATGAAGAAACAGGGTTTCTGTCATATTCTGCAACCACGAAATTAGATGTTGATATGGTAGGCAGACTATTGGAGCAGAAAGCGAACCTGAAAGTTGTTTCTTCATATCTGAACAGGGAACTTTCACATGATGAATTGTCAGCTTTAATTGGTTTATTAGAATCGATAGAAGCAGTAAACATTAATGGTGTTGACGTTGCTTTTGCGGGTGTTAATGCACTGGATTTTGATGGTGAGATGGGAACGGTTGTGCATAAACTGCAGGAGGTTGAGAATTATCCTGTACTTTTTGTCATGTTTGCGCAGGGCAACAAAGTCAAACTGCTTGGCCGAAGCCGGACGGAAGTGGTTGATGTTAATAAAATGTTTGGTTGTTTTGGCGGGGGAGGGCATGCAGGCGCGGCAAGCGCTAGAATAGAGGGGAAAACCCCAAAACAGATAAAAGACGATATTATCGCCATTCTGGAGCGAACAGTGCATCCTGATGTATATGCCGGTGATATTATGAGTTCTCCGGTAAAAACCGTTTCGCAGGAAGAGCGGGTAGAAGATGTTTTGGAAAAACTGAAAAGTTTTAAATGCCCCGGAATGCCGGTTTTTAATGACGAGTCGCAGCTTGTTGGGATTGTGGTCATGGAAAACTTGAAAAAAGCAATAAAACAAGGGATGGGACATTCCCGCATAAAGGGGTATATGTCAACGGTAATAAACATTGTTTCTCCGGAAACGCCTTTATATGAGTTACAGCAGCTTTTAAACAGTAAAGGTTCGGCTGCGGGTTTAATCGCGATTGTAACGAAGAATAAACTAGTAGGGGTAGTTTCCAGGACGGATGTATTAAAAAAAGTGCATAGCGCGTTATTCTCAGTGAGTTCATCTAATAAATGTATAACAAGAACGAACTATTTAGATGAAATGAAAAGGTTTTTTCCCGAAAAACTTATGCGTTTAATAAAAAATATTGGGGCGCAGGCTGATAAACTGGATGTTAATATCTTTCTTGTCGGCGGATTAGTGCGTGATCTTTTGCTTGGAGAAAAAAACTATGATCTTGATGTTGTAATAGAAGGTGACGCTATACAGTTTGCAAAGATTTTTGCAGATAAGATAAAAGGGCGAGTAGTGGTTCATAAAAAGTTTGGAACGGCTACTATTGTGAAAGATTGGCCGGTTTGGCTGGGTCCCGCGCTTCATGCTGACAAGAAGTTTAAAATTGATATTGCCTCAGCCCGCAAAGAAAAATACGAAAAACCAGCGGCATTGCCGACGGTTGAGTTTAGTTCTTTAAAAGATGATTTGTATCGTCGGGATTTTACCCTGAACGCAATGGCAATCAATATAAACAAAAAGAAGTTTGGAGTATTTATAGATTTTTTTAACGGATTGTATGATCTGAAAAAAGGAATTATACGGGTTTTGCATGATAAAAGTTTTATCGATGACCCAACCCGTATTTTTAGGGCAGTAAGATTTGAACAGCGGTTTAAGTTTTCAATAGAAAAACATACGGAATATCTTATTACGCACGCTGTAAAGCAGGAGATGTTTTGGCGCACCGAAAATCAGAGGATAAGGGATGAACTTATACTGATCCTGAAAGAGGAAAAACCTGAGAAAGCCGTTTTTCGAATGAGACAGCTGCATGAACTGCGTTTCATACATCCCCGGCTTGAGCTTAATAATGCAAAAAAAAAGACGTTTGACAATTTACGAAAACATGTAAAATGGTATAATGCCCTTCAGCCGAAAAAAAGTTTGCTCAGTGTTTGGCTGATGAATTTTATGATTATGCTTGATAACCTTGACATGAAACAGACAGATGAGGTTTTAAAGAAATTTGTTTTTACGCGCAATGACAGCAATAAGATCAGGCAGTATAAGTCTGAAGCCGGTAAGATTAAAAAAGAGATTTTATCCAAAAGAAAAATGCGGCCAAGCGCAATTTATAGTTTGCTGGAAACCGTTTCAGAAGAAGCTCTTCTTTGTTTAATGGCAGAGATTGGTGGAAATTCCGCGGTGAAACGTATTAAACGTTATTTGACCGAGTATCAGAATATGCGGTTAAAGATAAAGGGGCATGACATAAAACAGGAAGGTTTGGTTCCCGGTCCGCGTTACAAAAAAATATTGAGACAAATTTTATTTGAAAAACTTGACGGGCGGATTGTATCAAAAAAGGATGAACTGAACTGTTTAAAAGAGATTACCCGCGGCGGTAGAAAATAATGAATCAGGAGGATAGGAGTAGAACAATATGAGCGGGCGGATGGATAAAGTTTCAGAGACGATAAAGCGGCATATTTCCGTTATTTTGCAGGAAGAGATCAGTGACCCGAGAATAGGTTATGTTACAATTACGCGGGTTGACGTAACCAAAGATCTCAGGCTGGCAAAAGTTTTTTATACTTTGCTTGATGAAATGGCGGATAAACATGAGGTACTTAAAGGTCTTAAAGCCGCGGCGAGTTTTGTCAGAGGGGAATTGGCAAAAAGAATGTCTATAAAATTTATTCCCAAATTGTCGTTTCGTGAAGATATTGAAAAGAAAAAAGGACGTACTGATGTTGATGAAATATTTAAAATACTTGAAAAAGAGCGTTTGGAAAACGAAACGAGAGCGAGAGAAGAGGAAGGATACTAGTAATGGATAGAGACTGTATAAAACAAACTATAGAAGCATTAAGAAATAATGACAATTTTTTAATAACAGCGCATGTTAACCCTGAAGGCGATTCGATCGGCAGTCAGATAGCGGTTTATTATTTACTGAAAAGCCTGAAAAAGAAAGCGCTTATTGTTAATCATGATAGAGTCCCTGATAATTTGAAATTCCTTGCAGGTGCCGAAGTTATTCTCAATGACATTCCGGAAGATTTTATTCCGGAAACAATTGTGGTCTTGGACTGTCCGGTAAAAGAGCGGGCTGGCAGTGTTTCAAAAAATATTTTAGACTGCGGTACAATTATTAACATTGACCATCATGTGAGTAATGAGTTTTTTGGAGATGTCAATTGGGTGGAATCCAGCGTTAGTTCCGTCGGGGAAATGGTTTTTTACTTGTTTAAAGAAATGCAAATCAGTTTTAACAAAGAAGTTATCGAGGCAATTTATACGGCAATAGTTACTGATACAGGGATGTTTAATTATAACAATACATCGAATGAAACCCATAAAGTTGCCGGAGAATTGATCGCCGCGGGTGTAAACCCCAAAGAGATGCACGGCAAAATTTTTGAAAACAAATCAATTTCAGATATCCGGCTTCTTGGGAGAGCCCTGGCAGACATCAGGTTAGAAGCAGGGGGACGAATAGCTTTTATGACTCTTACGCAGAAAATGTATGAAGAAGAAGGAGTCGAAGAAATTTCCACTGATGAATTTATTAATTTTCCGCGTTCATTAAAAGGCGTTGAGATAGCGGTGTTTTTAAAGGAAAACAGTGTGCCGGAAAAAATAAATGTAAGTTTCAGGTCAAAAGGAAAAGTTGACGTAAATATGTTAGCATCCAAATTTGGCGGAGGCGGGCACGCGCAGGCTTCAGGCTGTATTTTGAATTATGTATTGGAGGAAGCGCGTAAAAGGATTTTAGAAGAATCAATAAAGGCATTGGGATCATGAACGTTGAGCTTGCCGGAATAATAGTAGTTGATAAGGAAAAGGGCATGACCAGCCATGATGTTGTGGCAAAAATCAGAAAGAAATTCGGAATAAAAAAAGTCGGCCACGCCGGAACGCTTGATCCTAACGCTACGGGAGTTTTAGTGGTTCTGTTAGGAAAAGCTACAAAACTTTCGAATCAGTTTCTGAATGAGGACAAAGAATACACCGCGCAGATTAAGCTTGGAGAAAAAACCGATAGTGCGGATTGCGACGGAAAAATTATTAATGTCCGGGATGTGAACGTAACGCCGGAAGATATTAAAGCGGCAGTGTTCAGATTTACGGGAGAGATAGAGCAAGTGCCTCCCATGGTTTCAGCAAAAAAAATAAATGGTAAAAAATTGTATAAACTTGCGCGGAAGGGAATAGAAGTTGATCGCCCGGCGCGTAAAATTTTTATTAACCGGATTGAAATAACAAATATAGATATTCCGTTGGTTAGTTTCCGGATGGAATGCAGTAAAGGTACCTATGTGCGGCAAATAGCTGATGATATCGGCGAGGAGTTGGGATGCGGAGCGCATTTGACGGAACTGCGCCGGACAAGATCAGGTTCTTTTTCATTGAAAAATTCAGTTAAAGTAGCAAATCTTTTAACGATGGATAAGGAGACTTTTTATGAAAGTGTTATACGGATATAAAAATTTACAGAAAAAACTAAAGGATCCGGTTGCGGCTATAGGCATATTTGACGGGATTCACCTTGGACATAAAAGGGTTATAAAAAAAGTATTGAATTTACGGGAACCCGGTAGAGATAAAATTATTATAACTTTTGAACCGCATCCGAGAAGCATTTTACATCCGGAAAAACCTCCTCTCAGGATTATGTCATTGGAACATCGGTTATTGATTTTAAAAAAAATGGGATTAGACGCGGTTGTTATTATACGGTTCACGGATTTTATAGCGTCGTTATCCCCGGAAGAATTTGTAAAAAAGATTCTTCTTGGAATGAACGTGAAAAAAATTTTTGTTGGAAATAATTTTCATTTTGGCCACGGAAAAAGCGGGAACATTAGTTCTTTCCAAACCATTGGAGAAGAATGCGGCATTGATGTTAAAATTGTTAAACCAGTTAAGAAACGCGGCAAAATTGTAAGCAGCAGCTGGCTCAGAAAACTTATTACGGACGGGAATATTAAGAAAGCTGAAAACTTATTGCGCCGGCCGGTTTCAATTTTGGGAACCGTAGTTAGCGGAGATAAGAGAGGAAAAAGCTATGGTATTCCAACCGCTAATATTGACCCGCACCAGGAAGTTATACCGCCTCCGGGTGTTTATGCTGTAAAAGCCGATATTGACGGAAAACTGTTTGACGGAGTATTAAATATAGGATTTAGGCCCACGTTTTACGGACGGAAATTAAAACAGCGTAAAGAACCTCAAATTGAGGTGCATTTAACGGATTTTAAAGGATATTTATATGATAAATCAATGGAGATATTTTTTCTAAAAAAGCTAAGACGGGAAAAACGGTTTAAAAATGAGATAAAACTGAAACGCCAAATCGAGAAAGACATTAAACGTTCAAATAAAATATTAGCTTCTCCAATGATTGCCAAAAAGATATTAAAATATAAACCTTTATAAATGAAGAAGTTACAATGTATAGAAAACAGGAAATATAATTATATTATTTAAATGTTAGTAATTCAATCTTCAGTTTTTATTATTATTTACAAACACAGTTTGATGTGGTAGTATAACAGGTCGTTAAGTGATGATAATGAAAAGAATTACGAGTTAAACAGGCAAAAGGGCACAAACAGGAGGGAAAAGGCAATGTCCATAGTTAAAGAAAAAAAGAAAGAAATAATAGTTAGTTTTAAAAAGCATGAAAAAGATACAGGGTCTTCAGAAGTGCAAATAGCGCTTCTAACCGAAAGAATAAATAGTCTTACGGAACATTTTAAGATGCATAAGAAAGACCATCATTCCAGGCGCGGGCTTTTAATGCTTGTTAATAGGAGAAGGCGCCTTTTAGATTATGTGAAAAAAACGGATAATGAAAAATATAAGGAGCTTCTTGAAAAGTTAGGGCTTCGAAAATAAACGACAAATTAAAGGGATGGAAAACAAAAAATGAATGAGATTAAAGTAAAACTTGGAAAAGAAGAAATAATAATATCTACAGGAAAACTTGCGAAACAGGCAGATGCAGCAGTAACAGTGCAATGCGGCGGAACCATGGTTCTTGTAACATGTGTGTGTTCGCGACAGGCAAGGGAAGGTATGGGTTTTTTCCCTTTAACCGTTGAATATAAAGAAAAGACTTTTGCCGCAGGTAAGATACCGGGAGGTTTTTTTAAACGCGAAGGACGGCCTACTGAAAAAGAAATACTGACATCAAGAATGATAGATCGGCCTATTCGTCCGCTTTTTCCTGAAGGTATGTTAAATGAAGTCCAGGTTATTGCTACGGTATTGTCCGCGGACGGAATAAATGATCCGGATGTGTTATCACTCATAGGCGCTTCTGCGGCGCTCACAATATCGAATATACCGTTTAACGGACCTATTGGCGGAGTGAGAATAGGTTTGGTTAATGATGAGTATGTTGTTAACCCGACGGCGCAGGAATTGGAAGAGAGCCAGCTGGATCTTGTTGTTGTAGCAAATGAAGAGAGCGTCATTATGCTCGAAGCAGGGGCGGATAAAGTTGCAGAAGAAAAAGTAATTGAAGGTATAAAAGTCGCGCATAAATCCATGCAGGATTTAATTAAAGCGCAGAAAGAGTTTCAGAAAAAAGCCGGCAAAGAAAAAAGAGACGATATTGCGTTTTGTGAAGTAAACGTAGAGTTGTGCAAACGTATAAAAGAAAAAGCGGGAAATAAATTAAAAGAAATTTTTCAAATGCCGGAAAAAAGACAACGCATTGAAAGCTTGGAACTTTTAACCAGCGAATTAGTCGCGCAAGAAGATGCCGAAGTTATTGAAAATTTAGAAAAGGAAGTAAAAAACGCTTTGGAGAAAGCGGAAAAAGAAATAGTACGGGAATTTATTTTAGAAAAAGGCAAACGGGTTGACGGCCGTAAGTTTGAACAAATCCGTAAATTAAGTTCTGAAATAAACATTTTACCGTTAACGCATGGTTCAGGCCTTTTTACGAGAGGGGAAACACAGGCGCTTGCGGTAAGCACGCTTGGAACTAGTTCCGATGAGCAAAGAATAGAGAACCTTATGGGAGAAGGCGTGAAAACGTTTATGCTTCATTATAATTTTCCGCCGTTTAGCGTAGGTGAAACAAAACCATTAAGAGGTCCCGGCCGCCGTGAAATAGGACATGGTGCTCTTGCTGAAAAGGCGTTAAAACCGATTTTACCGACAAAAGAAAAGTTTCCATATACCATAAGGCTTGTTTCTGAAATTCTGGAATCAAACGGGTCAAGTTCAATGGCAACAGTTTGCGCCGGATCGTTAGCGTTTATGGCAAGCGGAATACCTGTAACAGACGCGGTGAGCGGGATAGCTATGGGATTGGTAACGGATGGAAATAAACATATTATCCTTACTGATATTGCGGGTGCTGAAGACCATTGCGGGGATATGGATTTTAAAGTTGCCGGGACTAAAGACGGTGTAACTGCTGTGCAAATGGATCTTAAGGTTAAAGGAATAAGCAATGAAATCCTTGAAGAAGCTTTTTCTCGCGCGAAAAAAGCGCGGCTTGAGATTCTTGAACACATGAACAAAACTATTTCGGAACCACTGCAAGAAGTTGCCGCTAGCGCGCCGCGCATAGTTACAGTTATGGTTAAACAGGATAAAATCCGTGATGTAATAGGCCCGGGTGGTAAAGTTATCCGGAAAATAATAGCTGAAACCGGTGCTGACATAAATATTGAAGATGACGGTTCGTGTCAAATTGCTTCAAACAATAAAGAATCGCTTGATAAAGCCGTTGAATGGGTTAGAGGTATTATCGCGGAACCTGAAATCGGAAAAATATATGACGCTCGAATAACGAAAATAATGAATTTCGGAGCTTTTTGTGAATTTTTGCCGGGACAAGAAGGGCTTGTCCACGTTTCGGAACTGTCCAATGAATACGTTAAAGACGTAAGTTCAGTTGTCAAAGAAGGACAGGAAGTGAAAGTAAAAGTTATTGGCATTGATGATCAAAACAGAGTTAAACTTAGTATAAAACAGGCAAAATGAACTGTGGATTCTATTCCCGGTTATCTGGCTGACTAATTGAGTTTATATTTTTAATAATATCCGCAAAGAGATTTTTTTAACAGTTAATTCACAATTAATTTGGTACTGTTTGAACAATTATTGTGTAGAGGCGCAAAATTGGAAAACATAACTGTAAAAATAAAGCGTAAACTAAATTCAAAAGACCTGCCTATCCCGGCATATGCCACTTCAGGCTCAAGCGGAGTGGATTTATATGCCGATGTTGATACTGACGTTATTATTTCTCCTGGTGAAATTAAATTAATATCCTGCGGTATATATATAGAATTGCCAGAAGGTTATGAAGCCCAGATACGTCCAAGAAGCGGATTAGCCCTTAAACATGGCATTACTCTTGTGAATACTCCCGGTACAATTGACAGTGATTACCGAGGATTAATAAATCTGATAGTAATTAATTTGGGCAAAGACGATTTTAAAGTGGAACGCGGGCACAGATTAGCTCAAATGGTTATTCGTGAGATAACGCGTGTTAATTTTGAAGAAATAGAAGAACTGGGTGAAACGGAACGCGCGCATGGCGGGTTTGGACACACAGGGATTTAAGTCCGGCATCAACCGGAATATTTTAAATAAGCAGTACTATGACATATATTCATGCGTTATTATCGGGTGTTGTGCAGGGAATAACTGAGTTTTTGCCCGTATCAAGTTCCGGGCATTTGGTTTTTTTGCATAAGTTTTTTGGACTTAAAGAATCGAGCCTCTTTTTTGATCTATGCCTTCATGGGGCAACAATGCTGGCGGTTATTCTGTATTTCCGTAAAGATATATCTGATTTGGCGCGTAAAAAAAATTTAAAATATTTTTTTTACATTGTTTTAGGCACTATTCCCGCGGTTATAGCCGGATTATTATTTGAAGAAAAGATATCCACTGTTTTTAGCAGTTATAAAACAGCCGCGGCAATGCTGATAATAACAGGATGTGTACTTTTTATTGCGCAGGTATTTCTAAATAAAAAAAAAATATACAGTCAGAAATATTGATGGCAGGTCGTCGGTTTTAATCGGAATCGCGCAGGCATTTGCTCTTTTTCCCGGATTATCGCGAAGCGGTATGACAATTTCAACGGCGTTAACTTCAGGGATAAAAAAAGAAGAAGCATTTAGATTTTCGTTTTTGTTGTCAATTCCGATTATCAGCGCGGCAATGCTGTATAAACTGATTACGATTGATGTTTCAAGCCTTGCGTTTTCTGGAGACTTGTTAAAATATGCCGTTGGGATGATTGCGGCTTTTGCCGTTGGACTTTTAAGCCTGAGCTTTTTATGGCGTATTATTAAGACTAAAAAACTTTTTATTTTTGGAATTTATTGTGTTGTTCTTGGCATAAGTATGATTTTGTTTTAGCGTGTGTTTATTTTTCAAAGTTTTTAAAAAGTAAAGGGTACGACAAGAATGGATGAAGTAAGAAAAAATGAGATTATCTCGGTTGTTTTGTTTGCGGTAAGCTTTTTCCTGTTTTTGAGCATAGTTACTTTTAATGGACAAGATCTTTCATTTTATACCAGCGCGCCCAATGTAGTTTTACAGAACGCTACGGGAGTTATCGGAGCTTGTGTGGGCGGGTTTTTGCTTTTTTTTGTGGGCAAAGCGGCGTATGTTATGCCTACACTTATTCTTGTCTGGGGAATTGCACGTCTTTTTCAGGTAACTACGCGTAAATTTTATTTTAAACTAACCGGAACGCTCGTTCTTGTAACTGCGGTCAGCGCAAGTCTAGGCATGATGTCTGAAACAAGTGATGCGGTTGCATTTATGAACGGCGGATTAATCGGAAGCGTTGTGTCAACTTTTTTGCTTGAATACCTTGGCAAAGGCGGTGCAATAGTATTTGTTTCGGCTTTTATTATCCTTTCCGTTCTTATCGCGACGGAGTTTCTTATTTTGCCCGTAATAACAACGTCTATCGGTTTTTTTGTTAAATCGCTGAAGGGTTTTTATTCATGGGTATTGGAAAAAGTACGTCTTTGGTCGGAAAAAATGAAAACAAGCGGGGATACAATTAAAAACGCCAAAGAAGAAGTGTCTAAAAAACTTGAAAGAATAAAAAAACAGGTTGATGAAGCAAGGCGGAATTCGATTGCCGGAACCGCAGAAACAGAACCGCAGATTGTAACATCCGAGAACTCACAGAAAGTAAGAATAAAACCTGCTCGTGTTGCGTCATTTTCAGATGGAGCCACCGGAAAAATTGTGAATTACAAATTGCCGGATTTGGGGCTTTTAAAAACGCCGCCGAAAACTAATACCAAAGAAAGAGAAGAAGTCCTTAAAAAAAACGCCGCGATTCTTGAAAACACGCTTTTTGAATTTGACGTTGAAGCAAAAGTCGTACAGATTAACAGAGGGCCGGTTATTACGATGTATGAACTGGAACCAGCTGTCGGTACAAAAGTGAATAAGATCACTTCGTTGGGGGACAATCTGGCGCTTGCCATGAAATCGTCAAACATTCGAATTGTTGCGCCTCTGCCAGGTAAAGGCACAATAGGCATAGAGGTTCCTAACGAAAAAAGCGAACTTGTTATTTTGCGTGATATGCTGGAAAGCGGGGAATACCATGATGAAGAATCAACGTTAAAACTTGCTTTAGGCAAAGACGTTTCAGGGGTTCCGATTGTTGCTGATCTTGCTGCAATGCCGCATCTTTTGATCGCGGGAGCTACCGGTTCCGGAAAAACAGTATGCATCAATACGATTATAAGCAGTTTGCTTTACAACTCTTCGCCGGATGAACTTAAACTGCTTATGGTAGATCCTAAACGGGTAGAATTAATGATGTTTGAAGGTATCCCTCATTTGATTGCGCCGATAGTGACAAATCCAAAAAAAGCAGCCGCGGCATTCAGTTGGGTTATTGAAGAAATGGACAGCCGGTACGAACTTTTCGCGCGAAAAGGCGTAAGGAATATTACAGCCTACAAAGAAAGAAAAGAACCTGATGAACAAGATTTACCTTACATAGTTGTTATTGTTGATGAGCTTGCTGATCTTATGATGGTTTCTCAACAGGACGTGGAAACTGCGATAATGCGTTTAGCGCAGCTTTCGCGCGCGGCAGGTATTCATATGATACTTGCGACACAACGGCCTTCGGTAAACGTTATTACAGGTGTCATTAAAGCCAACTTTCCTGCAAGGATATCTTTTAAGGTGGCTTCAAAGGTTGATTCTCGTACGGTTTTAGATTCTAACGGAGCTGAAAAACTTTTGGGAAAAGGGGATATGCTTTTTATGCAGCCCGGAGAGGGATCACTTATACGCGGGCAATGTAGTTTAGTGACGGATGGTGAATTACGCGACATTGTAAAATTTATAAAAGCGCAGGCTGAACCCCAATACATTGAAGACGTTATAACAAAACAGGAATCGCGCGCCAACGGAGGGATTCAGGAAAAAGACGAACTTTATCATGAAGCGTTAAAAATTGTCATGTCAGTCAGGCAGGCTTCAGTATCTATGATACAGCGTAAATTGCGCGTAGGATACAGCCGGGCGGCCAGAATCATAGATCAGATGGAAGAAGATGGGGTAGTCGGCGCTTATAACGGAGCGAAACCCCGTGAAATTTTAATTGAAAATTTAGAAACAATGGAAGAGTGAGATTATGGTATTACGACAGGAAATTGGAAAAGTTTACGCGGAAACACGAAAGAAACGGAACATTACGGTTAGTGAGGCGTACGCGAAAAGCCGGATTCATCCGAAAATTATTGATAACATTGAAACCGGTCAGTTTGATAAGATTGAAAAACCCTATTTAAAAAGTTTTTTAAAGAAATATGCCATGTTTCTTGGTATAGATCCGAATGTTATAATAGAAGAATATAACGCGATTTCCTCGTCTTTACCGGAAAAAGGATTTCAAGTAACAAAAAAAGAAGAACGAAAAAAAACGGAACAAAACAAAGAAGAAAACCCTCCCAGGCAAAAAATTTTCAAAGACGTAAAAGAAGAAAAAACAAAAGTTGTTCTTACGGCGGTTATTTCCGCGGTTCTCGCAATTGTAATGTTTAATTTTTTCGGAAGCATAAAATCAAAATGGATGTCCGCAGAAAAACCGCAAAAACAAAAAACCGAAGTTAAACAAAGAAAAGCTGCTTCGGTAAAGCCGCGAAAAAAACAAGCTGTTGCTTCCAAATCGAGTTTGGTAGAAAAAAGTAAAGAAACACCTGTTTCAGAAGCAGCAGCGGTAGTTTCTCCGGTTATGCTTACATTAAAAGCGCGCGACAAAGTCTGGATTCAGGTAAACGAAGGCGATGATATGCTTTTTGCCGGCATACTTAAAAAGGGAGAATCAAAAAACTGGAAATCCAGCACAATGCTTACTGTATGGACAGGGAAAGCCGATGTATTGGATTTTATTGTTAACACCCGCAAAGTTAATTCATTCGCTACAGGTGTTGTAAAGAACATACAAGTTTCCAGCCAAGGCATTAAAGTTGGCGATGTCTGGGTGACGGAGCTGGAGTAAGACTTTGAAATGAACAAAGTATTTTTACTTAGCCTGGGCTGTCCGAGAAATCTGTTAGACAGCGAGGTATTACTGGGGCTTCTTCGCAAAAAAGGATTCAACATTGTCCAAAAAGCCGAAACCGCGGATATTGCGGTAGTAAATACCTGCGCTTTTATAGAAGACGCTAAACAGGAATCAATTGACATAATTTTACAGTTTTGTGAATTAAAACGAAAAAATAAAATAAAAAAACTTATAGTTTTCGGGTGTTTATCTCAACGATATCCGGCGCAGCTTATGGAACAAATCCCTGAAATTGACGGTTTGTTCGGAACAAGTGATTTTATCCGGATTCCGCATCTGATTGACCGGATTCTTGCCGATGAAAAAATCAGAGAAACAAGCTCAATCCCAAATTTTTTATATGACCATTCGTATACAAGAGAACTTTTAACCCCTTCGCATTTTGCTTATGTAAAAATCCAGGAAGGATGTTCGAACAGATGTTCATACTGCGTTATTCCTGATCTTAAAGGCGCGCGCCGCAGCCGCAGCATACAATCTATTTCTGAAGAAATTAAATGGTTAAAAAAAACGTACGATGTAAAAGAAATTGTTTTAATCGGCCAAGACACTACATCTTTTGGAATGGATAGATCCGGACGTTCTGAACTCGCGGATTTACTTCGGGAAATTAGCCCGTTAATGAAGGGAAGATGGATACGCCTTTTATACACTCATCCCGCGCATTTTACGGAAGAGCTTATAAATCTTATAGCCGAAACAGATAATATCTGCAGTTATGTTGATTTGCCTATCCAGCATATAAATGATAAAATACTTCAGAGAATGAACCGTTTTATGACAAGGCGTTCAATTGAAACTTTAATATCAAAAATCCGGAAAAAAATTAAAAACGTCATAATTCGGTCTTCCGTAATAGTAGGTTTTCCCGGAGAAACTGAAAAAGAATTTAAAGAACTCACTGCTTTTTTAAAAGATATACATTTTGAACGTTTAGGAGCCTTTATTTATTCTCCGGAAGAAAACACGCCTGCAGTAACTTTTGAAAAACAGGTTTCCGGCAAAACAAAAAAAACAAGATTTGATAAAATAATGCGCGTACAGCAGAAAATTTCATCTGAAAACAATCTGAAACAGTTAGATCGAACTCTTAAAGTTTTGATAGACGAAACTGTCCCTAAAGACTTATGTCATTTTATCGGCAGGTCATATATGGATGCGCCCGAAGTGGATGGAGTAGTATATGTTAAAGGGCGGAACCTGAAACTCGGCGATTTTGCAAACGTACGCGTTACGGATACAACCGAATATGATTTAACAGGTGAAACTATATGAATTTACCAAACAAAATTACAATAACCAGGATTATTTTAGTATTCATTTTTATGTTGTTTTTGTTTATTAACAGCCTTTTTGGCAAAGTAATGGCGCTTTTTATTTTTATTATTGCGGCAATTACGGACTATTTAGACGGTTTTATCGCTAAAAGATACAATATAGTATCGGACTTTGGAAAAATCATGGACCCGGTAGCGGACAAAATTATGACGCTTGCCGCGTTTTTAGCTTTTGTTGAAATGAAACTTATACCCGCATGGATGGTTGTTATTATTATAATGCGCGAACTTGTGATTACAAGCATAAGGATTATGGCGCTAATGCAGAACGAAGTGCTTTCCGCGGGTCGGGGAGGTAAACACAAAACCATATCCCAGATGACATCAATCATACTTATACTTATTTTTATCGTTATTAAACAGGCCGGAGTGGGGGTTTTTGGTTTTTGGGACCCGTCTTTTGAGTATTGGTACCGGCAGCTTATATTTATCATGATGTGCATAACGGTTGTGCTTACTGTAATAAGCGGATTATCATATTTAATCGGAAACAAAAAATACTTATTGAACACAGCAAACAACAAATAAAGTTTTTCTGTTACCTGTCAATGTTATTATGAAAAAACACAAAAAAAATATACATGATTTAATTTCGACAGTTTTCGGACTAGGTTATGTTCCGGGCGCGCCCGGAACCCTGGGAAGCCTTGCCGGACTTATTCTGTGTATAGTTTTACATCCGTTCGCCGGGTTGTATATAACCACATTCATAATTCTGTTTATTTTAGGTGTAATATCTGCCGCTATTATGGAAAAAAAATCACGCCAAAAAGACCCCCCTTTTATAATAATTGACGAGTTTGTTAATATTTTTCCGGTATTCTTATTCGTTCCAATTACGTTTTTTTCGGTTATTATGGGATTTATTCTATACCGTTTTTTTTATATTACGAAAATCTATCCGATAAAAAAACTTGAAAAAATCAAAAACGGCTGGGGAATTATGCTTGACGATCTTTTAAGCGCTGTATACGCAAATATCGCGCTTCATCTGATTTTATTTTTTTATTCTATTTAGATTTAATAAGCTCAAAAGGGAATGGTAGTAGTTTTGATAGTTATACCAATTTTAAAAATAATGTCTTTAATCGTCATCCCTGAACACTGTACCATGTAGGATACAGGGTATCAGAGATCTGTTGTTTTAGTAATTGGTATTATGTGAGCATTAAAAAACATAATAATATGGTTAATTTATATGGTATATCAAATTTATTTGGAGCTATAACAAATTTAGCTATTGCGGCATTTGTTTTTGTAAAAGGTGATAAATCCAAAATATGTAAAAGATGGGCAATTTTTACTGTATCAGTTGCGATTTACAGTTTTGGCGCTTATATGGCGTCAGGAGCGGCAAACTCAAATTCGGCTTTTTTTTGGTGGCAATTTTCATATGTTGGAGTTATTTTTATACCCATCTTATTTATGTGGTTTGTATATGCATTTTTAGGTATCAAAGAAACACGTTTTATTAAAATGTGTTTCTTTTTATCGTTTCTCATACTTTTAACTGATATTTTTAGCAGAGATTTATTTATCGGGAACGTAAGTTTACTGTTTATTAGTTCAAGATATTTTCAACCTGCATGGTGGGTTTATCCTCCAGGTCCTGTACAAATTTTTCATACACTTGTTTTTTATGTGGGCGCAATCTCTTATGTCTTTATCCTGTTACTAAAAGCCTACAAAAAGTCCAGTTCACAGCTTAAGCGGGTACAAATTAAATATCTTTCAATTGCTATGCTATTAAGTTTTTTGGGTGGAGGAAGTTCATATCTGCCATGTTTTGGTATTAACATATATCCAGTTTTAAATGCTACGGTGCCATTGTATCCACTTTTTATTACTTATATTATTATTCGTCATCAATTGATGAACATCGAAATTGTAATCAAACGAACCTTAGTCTATTCAATAGTTATCACGATAATAACGATTTTTTATTTCATATTAGTTTATATTATCGAAAAAACATTTAGTCAAATAACAGGGTATAAGTCTATTCCCTTGGCAATAACAGTTATCGCGTTTTTTTCAATAATATTTACGCCCTTAAAAAACCATATTCAACGCATAATCGACAAATATTTTTTTCACGGCTCAATAGACCAAATCAACGAAGAAAACATTAAATTGCGCGATGAAATTCAAAAAACCGAAAAACTAAAAACAATTGCAACACTTGCCGCAGGCATGGCACATGAAATCAAAAACCCTTTAACAGGTATAAAAACTTTTACAGAATACCTGCCAAAAAAATACAATAATCCTGAATTTATAGAAAAATTCCAAAGAATAGTCGGAAGTGAAGTTGACCGTATAAACTATATAGTTAAACAACTCTTAGAATTCGCGAAACCAAGGGAACTGGAACTTAAAAAAATTGATATTAATATGCTTATAAATGAAACAACAGATCTTTTAAATAGCGAATTATTAAAATATAACATTAAACTAGTGAAAAATTATGACAAATTATCCCAAATACAAATTGATCCTGTACAAATGAAACAGGTTTTTTTAAACCTTTTAATAAACGCGATAGAGTCAATGCGTGAAGGCGGCACACTTACAATTGAAACAAAACCACTCAAACACAAGCAAATATCAATCATCATAAAAGACACAGGAAAAGGAATAGACAAAGAAGACCTAAAACATATATTTGACCCGTTTTTTACCAAAAAAGACGGAGGAACAGGGCTTGGGTTAAATGTTGTGCATGGTATCGTAACAAAACATGTCGGAACTATCAAAGTTCAGAGTATATTTGGCAAAGGCACTTCGTTTCAAATTGTACTTCCTCTAAAGTAATTTTTTATATACCCATTTCAATAAATGCATATTGATATATTAATTTGACTTTATTATTTTAGTTCTTATACTTAATATTGAGATATAAATAGTAACAGGTGGCATTAAAAGACCACACTAATAAGGAAGAAAATATCAAGAATAAACAGTATTTACAAATTTTTTTAGGAGCAGCATGATTATATATTATATCGAAATTCTGCAGCATATCTTAAAACATGTAAATTTT
>JBDRLO010000062.1:0-8867 GCA_043812935.1 Candidatus Omnitrophota bacterium | reverse complement strand
CAGTGGTTTATACACACCAGGAGAAACACCTAGGCTATGCGCTACGCTGTTAGTAAGAAAAGTTACTATGATTATTAAACTTATGGTCTTTCTTATCTTCATAACTATTGCTCTCTTATCTCTAGCCGCCTTTTATTGTAGTGAAACCAGAATATACGTTATTGTATTATATCATATACGCCAGAATAGATAGACTTTTTTTCTCTTAACATGGTAGGTTTTTCCTTCTTCAAGAAATTTGATAGGCAATTATCTTTTGATCTAAACAGATATAATGAAATGCTTCGAAATTTTAGCGAAATGTTACATTCAAGGCTGAAGAGAGGGCTTCTTTGATTCTGGAATGTACGCTTTCTATCTCCTGCTCCGTTAACGTCCGCGTATCTATTCCATATTGAATACTATATGTAAGGCTTTTTTTGCCTGGCGGGATTTGTTTGCCTTCATATAGGTCAACCAAATCAACACCTTTTATTATATCTTCCGCTGAAGATTTTATAACATCTAAAATACTTTCAGCAGTAACTACCGAATCACAAAGAATAGACATATCTCTTGTAGACGATGGAAACCTCGGAATAGAATGATAATGATTCTTAAGAACCGCTGTTTCATTTATGCCATCAAGTTTAACCTGGCATACAAAAACTCTTTGGTCAATATCATATTCCGAGAGCATTTTCTCACCTATTTCTCCTACGAACCCAATACTATTTTTATTGATAAAAATTTCGGCAGAATTTTTCAGGTTTTTAATTTGCGTAGAATGGAATTCAGGGGCAATATGCAAAATCTGTAAAATGTTTTCTACAATTCCTTTTATTTCAAAAAAATCAGAGACAGCTTCGCCATCACGCCAGTTTTTTCTCCAAAGGCCGCTTACTCCGATACAAAGAGCTGGCGTTTCATTATAACCTTTATTTTTATCTTTGCATGAATAAATTTTACCAATTTCAAACAACGAAAGATCTTTATTCTTTCGGTTAATATTCCACGAAATTGTTTTTAACATGCCATCTAAAAGATGCGGAGTTAATACCTTCTGCTCTTCGGACAACGGTTTCTTTAATTTCGCTTTTTGTGTATTTTTTTCCACGATAAATCTGTCTGCCGCGCGTTCGCTAATCAGGCTATATGTCATAGTTTCGTTTAACCCCAAAGCAACAAGTATTTCATAAATCTTTTCCAGAACTTTGCGTTTTTTTTCTTTGCGCCGCACTGCGGGGACAAACTGTGCTATCACGGAAGGTATCCTGTCATATCCGTAAATGCGCGCAACTTCTTCAATTAAATCAATTTCTTTTTTCAGGTCTTCCCGAAAACTCGGAACCTGCACGGTAATATTTTTTTCCGTTTTAGTTATAACCTTCAATCCAAGTTTCTGAAATGTTCTGATTGTTTCGGATTTTTTAACTGATACGCCCAATATTTTTTCAGCTCTTTCCAGACTAAACTTTATTTTCGGTTTAGCAGAAGAGACATTTCCTGTTTTGTACAATCCGCAGATTCTGCCTCCGGATTCTTTCTGTATTAAAAGAGCGGCCCTATGCGAAGCAGGTAATATCATGGCTTTATCTACACCTCTTTCAAAACGATAGCTTGAATCGCTAACAAGCCCTAATATGCGCGCGGTTCTTCTGACTGAAATAGGAGAAAAATACGCGCTTTCCAGAAGAATATTTTTCGTCTTTTCCGTAACTTCCGTGTCTTTCCCTCCCATAACACCCGCGATAGCTATAGGCCCCTTAGCATCCGCGATTACAAGCATTCCAGGCTTAAGCTCTCTTTGAACACCGTCTATTGTAATTATTTTTTCGCCCTTACGAGCTTCTCTTATTATAACCTTCCCGCCTTCGATTTTATCCAAATCAAACGCGTGCAGCGGCTGGCCGGTTTCTATTAAACAAAAATTCGTTATATCAACAACATTATTTACTTCCCTCAACCCTTGTGCAAGAATATATTTTTTTATTTTTCCGGTTATTGGTTTCACTTTAACACCTGAAATTATGCGTGCTGAATAAAAGGAACATAATTCTTTGTTTTCTATAACACATTCTACTTTCGAATTATATTTATGAGTTTCCTCTTTCGGCACTGTCATTTCCGGTAAAACCAAGTTTTTATTAAACACTGCTGTAACTTCCCGCGCTAAACCTATTATGTTTAAACAATCCGGCCGATTAGACGTTATTTCAAGCTCCATAACTTTGTCCGTGCCAAACGCATTAATCGCACCGACTTCTGACCCTGACATTGTTAAAGCTTGGGCAACTTCTTCAGGATTAACGTTTATATCTACATACTCTTTTAACCAGTTATAGCTAAGTTTCATAATACGCCTTCTTATTTGGTTAGTGCTTTTCTAACGTACACTACAATTAAACTCTGTTTTTCACATCCTGCTTGTCCTTCCCCGGTAAAAACAGGGGCAGGAGTCTATAGGCTGTAGAGATCCCGGCTCTTCGGCCGGGATGACAATTTATCTTCGGCCGGGATGACAATGAAAATAATTGTTTTTATGTCGTAGTCGTAGGGGACAGGCATGCCTGTCCCTTACAACCGCCGGGACACTACTGAAGTATACCTGTCCCCCTATATTGCAAAAACATTAGTCCTTTTGTTACACAAATTGTTTTAAAAAACGGATGTCATTCTCATAAAAAAGACGGATGTCTTCTATTCCGTAAAAAAGCATGGCAATCCGCTCTACACCCATACCAAATGCAAATCCTGAATATTTTTTCGGATCATACCCAACAGATTCAAAAACTTTTGGGTTTACCATACCTGCACCTAAAATTTCAAGCCAGCCGTTGCCGGAACACACACGGCATCCTTTCCCTTTGCATATAATGCATGAAATGTCCACTTCTGCGCTGGGTTCGGTAAAAGGAAAAAAGTGCGGCCTCATTCGGGTTTTTGTTTCATCTCCGAACATGCTTTTACAAAAAGTTTCCAGCACGCCTTTAAGATCCGGAAATTTTATGTTCTTGTCTACCATCAATCCCTCAACCTGATGGAACATAAAAGAATGTGTCGCGTCTACCGCATCGGGCCGATAAACTCTGCCCGGCATTATCACCTGCAAAGGCGGAAGCTGGTTCTGCATAACATGTATTTGCACATTTGATGTATGACTTCTAAGTAAATATTTCTCATCAAGATAAAATGTATCAAACGCATCCCTTGAAGGATGATCTAATGGAATGTTTAACGCTTCAAAATTATAGAATTCTGATTCGATTTCAGGGCCTTCCGCTATACTGAACCCAAGAGAAATAAATATATCATTTATGCGGGACATTATTTTAGTTATAGGATGAACCGTTCCCATTTTTACGGGAATACCCGGCAGGGTTACGTCTATTTGTCCGGTCTTTTCAGATTTACTGCTCTTTTCTATATGTTCTTTTAGTTCCGATAATTTGTTCGTAAACATATTTTTTAAAACATTCGCCTGTCTGCCAACTTCCTTCTTTTCCTGAACAGAAAGACTTGAAATGGATCTCAGCACTGTTGTAAGCCCGCCTTTTCTGCCAAGATATCTTATTCTTATATCTTCCAACGCTTCCAGGTCCGCACAAGTTTCAATCTCGGTCTTGAAGTTTTGTTCTAGTTCCGCAAGTTTTGTTAAACAATCCATATCTCGCCTTTATTTTTTAAGTTTTGCAATTTTCTTGTTTTCTCCAAAAACCACAAGGATATCATCTTCGGCAACAATGTCGTCCGCCTGCGGATTAACGTTAACTTTTTCTGCTTCTTTTTCTTCACCGTTTTCAACAATTTTAAACTTTTTCTTTATCGCGATAACGTTCAAACCATATTCCGCGCGTATCTCTAAATCCCTGAGAGTTTTTCCCACGAAATTTTCCGGGGCAATGATTTCAATAATGCTGGAGTCTCCCGAAAGGCCGATATGATCCAAAACCCGATCAGAAACTGACATTAACGTTTCTGCAAGTCTTTCCCCTGTATCTTTTTCCGGCAAAATAACTTTTGCGGCGCCGATTTTTTCTAATACTTTTTTATGAGCAGCGCTTGTCGCCTTGCAAACTACCATAGGCACACCTAAATCTTTTAAAAGAAGTGTCACCAAAATACTTGATTCTACATCTGTGCCGATCGCGCATATCGCAACATCAACTTTATGTAATCCTATTGACCGTGCCGCTTTTTCATCGGTAGAATCCAAACAAACGGCTTTGGTAACTACATCCATGACATCATGCACCAAATCTTCGTCCTTATCTATGGCCAGCACCTGCTGTCCTGCTTTAGCAAGAGTTATCGCGACACTCGACCCGAACCGCCCTAATCCAATAACCGCGAATTGTTTCATATTTCCCCCCTTAATGAGATCATAATTGAAAATCGTAGGGGAGAGGCATGCCTCTCCCTAAACCGGCTAACCGGCGTACCGACAAACCAGATTTACCCGACCATCACGTCTTCTTCCGGAAAAAAGTAATTAGCTTTTCTTTCCTTAAAAGCCACCGCCAACGCAAGAGTTAATGGCCCTACCCTGCCGGCAAACATTGTAGCAATTATACACGCTTTACTAAACCCGTTTAGAGTCCCGGTTATTCCCGTTGAAAGACCCACTGTTCCGAAAGCAGATACAACTTCAAAGAAAGCTTTAAGAAAATCTCCGCCTACGCGCCCGGCTTCAGAAAAAGTTATAAGGGCCGTAACTACAAATATCCAGGAAATCGCGAGAAAAAATATAACTAAAGCTTCCCGTATAATACGTCTTGGTATAGATCTATTAAAAAGCATTGTACGCCTTTTATTCTTGAACATAGCATATACCGTCGCAACAATTACCATTAAAGTACACGTTTTAATCCCGCCGCCGGTGGACCCCGGCGAAGCACCGACAAACATTAGAAATATCAATATCATCAGCGACGGAACAGATAATCCGGCCGTAGACATTGTGTTAAACCCGGCTGTACGCGCGGTTACAGATTGAAACAATGCCGCTAAACTCCGTTCCGGCCAGGACATGGCTTTCATTAAACTATCTTTTTCAAAAAAGAGTATTAACAAAGTTCCTGCCAAGATTAAAACAGCTGTTACGATTAAAGCTGTTTTTGACTGTAAACTTATTCTTTTGTCCGCACCTTTTTTATAAAAAAGACCTAAAACATCCACAATAACAATAAAACCAATGCCGCCCAAAAATATCAAAAGAATCATAGTTAAATTTATGTAGGGATCTGCCTGGAACTGAGTCAGACTGTCTTTAAAAAGAGAAAAACCCGCGTTACAAAAACCGGATACCGAATGGAAAATAGCCCGCTCTGCTGTTTCAAAAAAATTCCAACCCGTAATGCTTTTCCATCGAAAAAAAAGACAAACCGCGCCTATTGCTTCTACGGTTATTGTAATCGTTAAGATATATAATATTAGTTTTTTAAGACCGAAAATGTTGCGTTTATCCAGGGTCGTTCTTATTATATCCGTTTGATAGAAACCTATTTTTCTTCCGAGAAGAACTGCAAATAACGTTGAAAATGTCATTATTCCAAGCCCTCCGGCTTGAAACAGCAGGAAAATAACCCATTTTCCGAAACCTGAAAAAAAAGTGCCCGTTTCTTTCACGGTTAACCCCGTAACACAAACAGCACTCGTAGCAGTAAAACAACTGTCGATCAGAGACAATCTCTCCCCGCTTTGTACTGCCACGGGTAAAGATAATACGCCTGTGCCAATAATTATTACACACAGAAAACTAAAAATCAGTAACTGTGGAGGGGTTAATTTACCCATAAATAGGTTTACACTTTACTTTTGTTAACAAGTGTTTTGAAAGCTTTATTATCAGTTGCCGCAAGATCTGCCAAAACTTTTCGGTTCAGTTCAATGTTTGATTTTTTCAGGCCCGCTATAAATTTACTGTATGAAACGCCTTCTTCTTTACATGCTGCTGTAATTCTGGCAATCCACAGAGACCGAAAATCACTTTTTTTCTTTTTTCTGCCGATATAATTATACACCATTGCTTTTCTTACAGCTTCTTTAGCGGTTTTGAGTAGCTTTGAAGTTGCGCCTCTCCCGCCTTTCATGGCTTTAAGAGTTCGTTTCTTTCTTTTAAGCGAACTCGGCGCGTGTTTTACTTTTGTCATTTTTGCTCCTTTTGATTCTTCATAAACACACTATCTCTTGTTTTTGTTTGTAAAACTCAAATGTGTTTAATCATACGGCAGTAGACTTTTTATCTTTTTTTCAAATGTTTTATCTACAGTTACCGATTTGCTTAGTTTTCTTTTTCTTTTTCTGCTTTTTTTCGTAAGAATGTGCCTCTTACTTGTTTGTCCACGTTTTATTTTACCACTTTTGGTGGTTCTAAAGCGTTTTTTGGCTCCTTTTTTTGTTTTCAGTTTAGGCATAACGTTGTCTCATCCCCCTTTGTATCGCGCTTTTATGTAAAAGCGTTTAAATTTAATTATTCTACTCAAGCTTTTGGCACTATTGTAACCATCATGGTCTTGCCCATGGTTTTCGGAGGCGTTTCGGGTTCCCCTAAAGCCGCTAAATCCACGGTTATTCGATTTAAAAGATCCAATCCGAATTCTTTATGAGCATTTTCCCGCCCTCTAAACCGTAAAGAAATCCGCACCTTATCTTTATTTTCCAAAAACTCTTTTATATGCTTAATCTTCACCTGATAATCATGTTCTTCTATTTTGGGTTTAAAACGCACTTCTTTTATGTGCGTCACATGCTGTTTTTTCTTAGCAAGTTTCTGTTTCTTTTTTTGTTCATACTTATATTTGCTGTAATCCATTATCCGGCAAACAGGCGGACTTGAATTTGGAGCTACCTCCACAAGATCAAGGCCCTTATCTTGCGCTTTTTGAATCGCATCTTCTATCTCTACAACCCCCATCTGATTACCTTCATCATCAACAAGTCTCACCTTAGGAACCCGTATTCGAGTATTAACCCGTACTGTTTCCTGTCCTCGTGAACTTTTAGAATTTTTATAAGAATAATCTGGTTTGTTCGAAATAATTGCCTCCTTTGTTATTTCTTTAACTCAATTTCTTCTTTTAGCAAGTTAACTAATTCGTTCTGATCCATGACTGTAATTTTTCCAGTCTTTCTATTTCTAAGCGCCGCTGTGTTCGCGTCTTTTTCTTTTTTACCTACAACAATTACATAAGGAATTTTGGAGATTTCAGCATCCCTTATTTTTTTCTGCATTTTCTCGTCCCGACTATCTATTTCAACACGAAACCCTTGTTCTTGCAACAATTTTTCGATTTTTCCGCCATAGTCAACATGATCTTCTGATATAGGCACAATTTTTACTTGTATAGGCGCAAGCCACAATGGAAAATCTCCGCCGTAATGTTCTACCAAAGCGCCAATAAACCGTTCCAAGCTTCCCAAAATAACTCTGTGAAGCACTATAGGACGGTTTTCTTTGCCGTCCTGATCCGTATATTTCAAATCAAATCGTTCAGGCAAAGCAAAATCACACTGAACTGTTGCGCATTGCCATGCCCTTCCTAACGCATCTTTAAGTTTTATATCGATTTTTGGCCCATAAAATGCTCCATCGCCTTCATTTATCTCATATTTTATCTTCTTTTTTTCCAAGGCGTTTTTTAAAGCACTCGTCGCATCGTTCCAATCCTTTTCCGTACCTATATATTTCTCCGGCCGTGTACTTAATTCTACTTCGCTTTTGTCAAACCCAAAAACTTTAAGCGTTTCTTCTACAAAATCTATTACTTTGATTACTTCTTCTTCTACCTGGTTTCGCAAACAAAAAATATGAGCATCGTCCTGAGTAAACCCTCTAACCCTTAAAAGCCCATGAAGCACTCCTGATTTTTCATGCCGATATACGTTTCCCAATTCAAAATATCTGATGGGAAACTCTTTGTAACTCCTTATTCTTGAAGCATATACCAAGATATGCCCGGGACAATTCATCGGTTTAACCGCATATTCCTGGTTCTCGCTCTCGAAAACATACATATTCTCTTTATAATATTCATAATGTCCCGACTGTATCCAAATATCGCTTTTTAATATATGCGGACTTGAAATTAATTGGTATCCTTTTTCTAAGTGTCTTTTCGTAATATAATCTGCTATCACTTGTCTTAAAATCGCTCCTTTTGGGTGATATAAAACAAGCCCCGCGCCAACCAATTCATTAAAACTGAAAAGATCCAACTCTTTGCCTAATTTCCGGTGGTCTCTTTTCTGCGCTTCTTCCCTCAATTTTAAAAATTCATCAAGCGATTGTTTATCTTTGAAAGCTGTTCCGTATATTCTTTGAAGCATTGGGTTTTTTTCATTTCCGCGCCAATATGCGCCTGCCAACGACAAAAGCTTAAAAGCGCCAATTTCTCCGGTTTTTGCTAAATGCGGCCCTTTACACAAATCAAAAAAACTACCGTGCCTGTATAAAGTTACCTTGTTGTCTTCTAGTTCGCTTAATAGTTCCACTTTATATATTTCTCCAACACTTTTAAATATTTTTTCCGCTTCTTTCTTGGAAATTTCTTCGCATTTAAAATCCAGGTTTTCCGAAATAATACGTTTCATTTCTTTTTCGATTTTTGGCAAGTCTTCAGGAGTAAGAAAAGCGCTTTGTTTATCTGCCTTGCCTTTTTGTTCACAGCCCGTAAAATCAAAATCATAATAAAACCCGGTTTCTATTGCCGGACCAATGCCGAATTTCACACCTGGGTACAAGCATTTAACCGCGTCTGCCATTACATGCGCAGCGCTATGTCTTAATTTTTGCAGGGTATTTTCTTGTTTTTTCATTATTTATTTTCTTTTTTACTATTCTACCGAAAAATTATTGAAACCTCTATGCGCTGATTCATAATTCGCAT
>JBDRLO010000061.1:0-7441 GCA_043812935.1 Candidatus Omnitrophota bacterium | reverse complement strand
CGGAAAGTGAAAGAAAGGTAAAAGATTTTTTAGCGTATTCTAAAGTTATAGGTAAAATAAAAGTGTCTTATAAAAAGGTTTTAGATTTAACAAATCCTACAATTCTTAAAAAACTAAATATCAAAAAAGACGATATATTATAATCGGTGAGTGAATAGCTTAATCATCTGGAATAGCTGGTAATAGTGTGCGCAGATCAATATCTGGATTATGGATATATTTTTGCAATGTTTCGTTAAGCCAGTCTTCTACTGTGCCGCTCCTTAATCTTTTTTTTACAGTATGTAAAACACTCATTAAAATAGACCGTGTTCTTGCTCCTGCCTTTGATTGCGAGCCATGACTAACTTTTCGAGCAATTACTGTCGGCCTGAGTTCTCGTTCCGCATAATTGTTGTCCGCAGGAACATTGCGATTTTCTACCCAATGAAACAAACGGTGGCTTTTCTCTCGAAATATATCCTGTATTTTTTGTACTCCCGCATGTTTCCCAGGTCCATTCATTGCTTCCATGATTTTTTTCTTTAATTTTTGAGCTTTTTTATAATATCTTTTTTCTGAAATATTTTCTTTTCTCAAGCTCATCGCTTTTGAAATTAATGGCGCTACACAATTTACAAAATTCTTAATCTCACTTTCCTTAGGAAATTCTTTTTTCAAATCTTCTGCTTCTCTCAATAAATGCGCGTAACAATATTGAAGATTACATGGCGCCTTATTATATGCCGCGTATCGATCTACTACTAAAACAGTCCCTAATTTATCTTCTCCTAAAATATCCAAAATTATCTTTGCTGACCTACTGTCTCTAAAGTCAAAAATACTTGTATGTTTGCAAGTAAACAACCAGCCATATCCATTTGCCCCATCTGTTCGCCAACCTGTTTCATCCGCATGTTTTACCTCTGCTTCTCTATAGTCTTTTTTTAATAATTCCATCATCGGATTAAATATTCCCCCTATTCTATGAAATGTTTTAATTAAATTCCCCGCCACGATATCATTCCCCCATAAGTCTTCAACACGTTTAAGCGGAATGCTGTGCAAATAATGCATTATTGC
Organism: Candidatus Omnitrophota bacterium; assembly: GCA_043812935.1. Classification (GTDB taxonomy): domain Bacteria; phylum Omnitrophota; class Gorgyraeia; order Tantalellales; family Tantalellaceae; genus JBDRNE01. The sequence continues at coordinate 6,379 of JBDRLO010000061.1, read as the reverse complement.
CGAATTACTGACAAATTGGGTGCCATATTTATTTCGTTTAAGTACGGGAAGTTTCTTGTTAAAAATTTTGCGGCATTTCGGACACCGTTTTGTTTCGGAACGAAACAATATCTTTTTTGGCCTAAGCATCTCTCCTTCTATTACAGGCCTTTCTGCGATACTTTTATCTCCTAACAAAACATTGCAATCGGGACAATGTGTCATTTCAAGCTCGTAATCAACAATCTCATCGGCTTCTTCTGCTGTAAACATTCGACGCCCATTGCCTTTATGCCCTTTTTTTGCTCCGCCTTGTTTTTTCTGGTTTTCCTGTGAAGACTTCTCTTTGAACTTTTTTTTAGATGATGGTGTTGATGAACCGAAAAATTCTTGCTGTTCTTTTTTCTCTCTATATCTTAGCTTCATTCTAAGGGAAGCAATTTCCTCTTCCAAACTATCTATCTTTTGTTGTTTTTTTAAACATCCCGAACAAAATACCATGCCACCTAAACTATCTCCTCCTTTATTAGCGCTAAATAGCTTAGCCATTCTATTTTTGCCTCTGTTGATCTTGAATTTTGCTTAATTGCTTTAAATCTTGCCTTATAAAATTAGTTAGTTCACTCCATCTTTTTAGGTTGTGTTTATATTTTTTCCATTCCATAACTTGAGCTTGCGCTGTTTTTACTTCACTCTTAGAAATATATTCCAGCTTTCTTTTTCCATTTTTTAAAATGGATAGATAAAATGCAGGAGATGTTCTTTTGTGTTCTTTTGTTCCGAGATATCTTTTGATTAAACTTCCTGATATCATCCTTTTTGAAGATAACATTTCTTCTCGAAGTTTGGTTAATTTTTCAAATTTACAATTGATTTGTTTTTTTAATACGACTGATTTCTTTTTGTCTTTCATAGTATCATTATTATACCATAGATGACTGATACTGTCAAGAAAAAAATAAATCGAAAGAAAAAACTTTCGATTCTATTGGGTTAACCCTTGTTCACTCACCGATTACCTGCACTATTTTGCCTTTGAAAGATGCCGGCATGGTTAAGAACAATGTGTCCAATCGAGGCGAGTCAAAACCCTCGCCGATATATGAACCTGTGGCAAGTATGGCTTTGCGAGAATTGTCCGGAATACCTTTTAATTCTTCAAAAATTTCTTGTCGTTTTTTTTGCCGCAAACCGCCGTGAAGAACGACCAAAAAATCGATTTTATCTTTTAAGAAAGTTTCAAAAAGCGCCAAATGTTCCCTGCGTTCTGTTAATATAAGTGGAAAACGCCCGGTATCTAAAACTTCCTCTATATCGTTAAGGATTTGTTTATTGCGTTCTTCATTAGCGGTCAATTTAGGCCAAAGCTCGTGTATTTTGGAATTATCGTTCCAATCGGCTTTAAAAGTAGTAGTTCGGACTATAACTTTTGAGTTCGGAGCGCAGGCGATTGAGTCTTTATCTTTTATGCGGTGTATTAGCGGACCGCACTGCATATGTATGATAGGTTGGTGTCCGTCTCTTCTGTAGGGTGTAGCTGTCAAACCCAGCACATATTTAGCTTTAACCTGATTCATGACTTTTTCAAATGAAGATGCGCCCACATGGTGGCATTCATCCATAATAACGAATCCATATTTAGCTATTCTGTCATCAACACCATGGCATATATCCATACTCTGAACCATTCCCACATCAAGTAACTCTGTCGGACTATTTTTTCCTCCGCCTATAAGACCGATTTTTTTCTTGTCTATTCCAAGTAAAGCTGAAAGCTGAATCTGCCACTGATACATAAGAGGTTTCCTGTTGACTAAAATAAGGGTATTTTTTTTACGTTTGGCAATTACGGCCGCGGCAATTACGGTTTTTCCGAAACCGGGCGGCGCAGATAAAACTCCAAAATCCGCGGATACAATATCGTTAAAAGCTACCTGCTGAATATCGTAGAGATTTCCAAGAAAAACAAAGTCCGTTTTTGCGCTATGAAAACGTTTATCTTCCACTTTTAACTTGATACCATAATCGTTCAGTACAATTTTCACTTCTTTCATACAGCCGCGCGGTATGGAAAGCCAACCGGTATCTAATTCGGCACAGCAAATTACGCGAGGGGTGGCATGTGTTGAAAAACGCATTTTTTGTTTTTTATAAAAATCGGGATTATGAAAAGCCGCCAAATGCTTGAATTGATTTATAAGCGCCGAGGGGATATGTTCAGTTTTTATGTAGATTCGGTTTGAAAGCACGGCCTCTATTTCATTAGGGAGCTCTTTGATATTTACATTAAAATGTCTTTTACCTGATGGCGGTCTCATCCATGGTTTCTCTTCCTCGTCAATGAAACTCCAACGGGCAGGTATTTTGCCACCGGTTTTTTTAAGTGTATCAACCAAAGTTTCCGTTTCATCACGCGATAATTTATTGATAGAGGCTAAATATGCCCATTGGTCTGAATATGGCAATCCACTCTTGTTTATAAAAACACCATTGCCGGCAAGTAAAGTTTTTTTCTGTAGAGGCAAAGCTATTAGGTTGCCAAAACCGCCCTTCGGTATTGTATCCTGATTTGGGAAAAGGCGATCGTAGCTTTTCATACTAAGTTGACAATGCCTTACCATTGTTTTTGATATAAGTCCGGTTCCAAGTTTCCGCGCAGATATGGCGGAAACCTCTTCGCTAAAAAACATCCAAAGGTGACCTCCTTTGCCTGAACGCGAACGCTCCATGGCGGCGGAAATATTCTCTATAACGCAAGTCTCCATGACGGCATTAATATCGTTACTCCAGCTGTCGCCATCGAAATCTATTGCTAAAAAATAGCAATTATCGTTATTTAGTAAAGGATAAATTCCAGCAGTTATTTCTCCGTTCAAGTGTTTTGTAATCGTCGAGCTATCGAAAGGAAGAAAGTGTCGGTTTTCGCAATTTGAACACTTAATTTTAGGTTTGAGGCATAAAAGCTTATCCCATTCATATTTACACACAGGGCTATATCCGCTTCTTCCAGAATAATTTTCCCAACGCCGCGCGTAAATATCTTTTCGTCCCTTGAAATAACTTTTAAAAAGTTCGGTTTTAGCTTCAATAGAAAAAGTTGTTTTATTTACAGAAGTGAGAACATCTACATTAGAAGAAACATTTGAAACAGCTAATTTCGCAAGGTGTTTTTTCTTATGTTCTTTTAAAGCGGATATTTGCAAGTCTATTTCGGCTATTTCTTTTTCAATATATTCTCGGTCATGTGAATCTGTCATAAATCCGCATTATTAGTTTAAAGTGAATAGTGCAGGTTCCGGTTTTTATAAAAACCTTATATGTAGTATTCTATAACATTGGAAAAGAAACGAACACTTTGAATAAGTATCTCAAAAAAAAGCATACTTTGAAAGTATTATTTATAGGATCAAATTAAACTCAAATCCTCTGCAAAGGTTATTGCGGGGTTTTTAAAAAATTTCATTTTAAAAATAAAATCAAAATTATTAATCCTTAATTTTAGGCTAAATAAAAAAATATTTTTGTATTTTTTCGTCGGGAAATTAATTTTTTACACATTAAAGACCTGTTCGTAAAAATAAAAAAATCCTTCGATAAAAACCGAAGGATTTTTTTGCAGGCGCCCGCAATGTTCGCTACAGAACTTTTTCATCCACCTATGAAAAGTCCCTAGTATCTTGACAAAAAAGTTTTGCAACTATAGTAGTTGGTGTTCAGGATTTCTTGGCTACGGCGGCGGGACGCTGTTCCTTGTTGTCCCGCCACTACTGCATCGGCGGGCAGGCCCGCCATATTCGCCACTACTACTTAGGCGCTCTCCATTACTACATCGGCGCTCCCCATTACTACATCGGCGCTCCCCATTACTACATCGGCGCTCCCCATTACTACATCGGTGAGTCCGCCAAAGTTGTAGTGGCGGAAGTCCGCCGAAGTTGTAGTGGCGGAAGTCCGCCGGAGATTTAGTGGCGGAAACCCGCCGATGCCTGCCCGCCCCCTCCACTACGGCATCGGCGGGTTCGCCTAAGTAGTAGTGGCGAAAAAGTTGTAGTGGAGGGCCGTAGTGGAGGGGGCGGGATTGCCTAACTAGTCCCCGGTTATATGATGAAAAAACGGATAGATTAGAAAAGCTTCTTCACATTTTTTGTTCCGAAAGTTTTCCAATCAATAACTTCTCCGGCGGTTCTTTTAAGGCTTTCCTTTCCGGCATATACCAGATAATTGGAAAGTTCTTTTTTTCGAGCGAAATTAGAATAATATTTCAAGCCTTTGAATTGCTCCTCATACAAAGTTTTGGCCGATTTTATTTCTATAGCGGTCATTTTCAGTCCATTATCAATAAGACAATCCACTTCATGTCCCACATGGTCGCGCCAAAAATACAAGTTGTTGCGCCGACCATTATTAAACAAGTTTTTAAGCAGTTCACCCAAAACCCATGATTCAAAAATATATCCGCGCATGGGATGAACGACAAGCTCTTTGGAGTTTTGTATTCCGAGCAAATGACACAAAAGTCCCGTATCGTAAAAATACAGTTTCGGACTTTTCATCAGGCGCTTGCCCATGTTTTGAAAATGCGGCGGAAGAAAATACGCGATATAGCAGGTTTGAAGAATTGAAAGCCATGCTCTAGCGGTTCCGTGATTAATTCCGCAGTCATTGCCCAAAGAGGAAAGATTCAGGAGTTGTCCGCAGCGGGCGGCGCACATTTTAAGAAATATCTGAAATTTATGCAGGTCCGAAATCTTGAGAATCTGCCGTATATCGCGTTCCACATAAGTGGCCACATAGCCCGAAAAAAATTCTTCCGGAGTAAGTTTTTTATCATAAAGCCGCGGATATCCGCCCGAAAAAAGATTTTCCTCAAGGGAGGACGGCAGTCTTCGCCCCTTAGAAAGTTCTTCGGCTGAAAAAGGCAGAAGATTCAAAAGAGCTACCCGTCCGGCTAATGACTGCGAAACGCTTTCCAAAAGCATAAGATTATTGGAGCCCGTTAATATATACATTCCCTCGCGTTTCTCTTCATCCACAATCGTCTGAATATAGGACAAAAGCGACGGAACCCTCTGAATTTCATCGAATATGACGGGAGCGGGATATTTAGACAGAAACAACCGAGGATCGGATACAGCGAATTCTCGCGTATCAAGATTTTCTAATGACACATATTTAAACTTGGAAAACGCGGCGCGAACAAGAGTGGTTTTCCCTGATTGTCTGGGGCCGGTGACGGCGACGACCGGAGATTTTTTAGCCAGCGCTTTTAATTTTCTTTCAAGAGTTCGTTTAATCATGAAGATATCTTACAAATTGAGAAAGCAATTGTCAATTTGTAAGCAATTTTTATTTAAGAATAATTTGAAAAATAAAATTAATCATCTGATTTTTCGGGGGTTCCCCATTCGTAAGTTAAACGCTTCTAAATTTTCCATCTCGCCCACTAAAAAACTGCCATTGAAATTTATCTTAATCCCTTCTTTAAAAAAAAAATCCTGTAATCCCTTCTTTTTTTCATCTCTTCCAAAAATCGCATATACTCAATCTTCAATTAATCACTGTCCCCTTTAACTCGTTTTTTTACATTTCCTAATTAATTAGAACCGTCCCCTTTTACTGATGGCTATAGAGACGAACATCCAAAAGCCAATCATCTTTTGACTCAGGCTGAAGAAATGGCGCATAAATGAGAAATTTGTCAGATGGATTTTCGATTTCAATCATTACTTTCGTCTTCAGTTGCCCGATTGTATCAGGACGCAAGACATGTATCCCTTCAGGAATACATTCCTGAAGTTCAACCTCACATTCCCCTTCAGCATCGTTCCAGAAAATAACCCGGTTGATATCGAACAACTCCTCTAATTTATTTTTTATTTGTTGTATATCCATTGTCTTCTATATATTTCTTTCCTTTTCCGGTTAGCCGATACTTCTGCTTACTACTTGTCGGTTTATTCGGAATAGTCATTTCAATTACTCCGCTTTCAATCGCTGGTACCAAATATGCCTCCCTAAAATAATCTTCGTGCCTCAACCCTAAGGCTTCTTGTATTTCACGCCGTTTCATTTCTCCCTTTATCTGTAAAAGAAGCTTTTCAACTTCCCCGGTGACTTCCCCGGTGACTTCCCCGGTGACTTGAGGAGTTTCCGTTACGACAACTTCCTCATTTTCTCTCAAAAAAGCCGAATGAATAGGGAACTCCACTATTATAAAAGACCTATCCTTATCCGTATGAAAAATAGGTAAAGGAGACTTATTTTTCTTAATTTCACGCAATATCTTAGGAATACCCGTTCCTCTTCCTTCTGTCATATCCAATTCTTTTAAAAACTCTCCAACTCTCCGATTTCGGTAACGCCTGGAAGTAAACCGAAACGCGTCCATATCTTTATCGGA
>JBDRLO010000060.1:0-2361 GCA_043812935.1 Candidatus Omnitrophota bacterium | reverse complement strand
AAAAGGAGAATAAAACACGATGAGATTAAAGAAACTGTTGGTTACAGCGATTAGTATTGTTTTGGGATTAGCACTATGCACCACTGCGTATGCCGCAGCCGATAAGGTCGGGTATATTAACTTGCAGCGCCTGGTGAATGAATCCAAAATGGGGAAAGATGCCCAAGCGGATATTCAAAAAATGCGTAAAGAAAAAGAGGCGATTCTAACCGGCAAACTGCAAGACATTAATAAGCTGAAGGATTTTATCAATAAAGAAGGTGCTAAAATGCCCAATCGCGAAAAACGCGATAAGATCGAGCTGCTTCAAAAAATGTCCAAGGATTATCAGAGAATGTTTGATGATGCCAAAGAGGATATTACCCGTGAGGACCGGGAACTGGTTGCCATTATATTGCAAAAAGCTGACGATATTTTAAAAAGCATTGCAAAAAGAAAAGGGTATGGCATCATCTTAAAGGATCCCAATGCCGTTGGTTATCTGGATCCGGATGTTGATATTACCGATATGGTTTTAGAGGAGTTGAACAAGAAGAAATAAAAATAAAATCGCAATAAAATCGCTGGCGCGATTTTATAAAACGCGACGACGTCGCTTAGAAAAAAAGGGGGGATGCCCAAAAGCAACCCCCCCTTTTTAATTAATCTGATTAAATCTTCAAACTCTGCGCTCTCTGAGACTCTGTGGTGAGATAATATTTTAGGGTTTCAAAAGAAAAAGGTTTGTTAGAATGGAAATACCGGATGTCGCGATCATAAGGGATATATTATCCGAGGATGAAAGGGTGGTATTTGTTTACCTTTATGGTTCTTTTGCGAAAGATAAAGGTTATAAAGATCTGGACATTGCCGTTTATGCAATTGAAGGATGTGATGTCTTCCGACTATCGGCAGATCTTAAAATTGAATTACACAAGGGAACCGGATTTGCGCCGGATTTTTTTGACGTTCGCGTGATAAATGGATTATTGGACCATGGAGATCTCTTTTCACTTTTGTATTTAAAACAAGTGTTTGAATCCGATGAGCTTTTGGTGGACAAGGACTTTGATATAAGGGCCGGCTTTATTGAAAAGTACAATTTAAAATATCGCGAGTGCGAAGGTATAATTGACGAGGTGTTGTTGTGAAGATCGACAAAATCAGAATAAATCGTTTTTTAATGGAGATTACCAAAAGCAGTTCTGATTTAAAAAAACTGGTAATGGAAAACCGTTTGGAACCGGAATCGATCGAACTAAAAGCCGCCAAATATCTTTTAATAGAGTTGGCCGAAGGCGTTTCCAACATTCTTCAACATATATTGGCCAAGGAAAAAGGCATTCCGGTAAGCGGTTATATTGATACGATTGTTAAGGGACATCAATTCGGTGTTATTTCGGAAGATTTATTTAACAGACTAAAACCGTTTTTCGATTTCAGGAACAGCTTGGTTCATCGATATTGGATCATTGAGGATAAGCTGCTGATTAAAAACTTACTCGCCGGTTATACGGATTTTATACAGTTTGTCGATGAGATCGAAAAATACCTGGCAAAATAAAATTGCTGGCGCAATTTTATATAACGCGGCTTCGCCGTTTGAAAACAATTAAGAATTAGCTACGAATAACCAATGTAAGTTGCTATAGGTCGCAATAAGATCGCTGGCGCGATTTTATACAACACGACTGTGTCGCTTAGAAAAAAAGGGGGGGGGTGCCCAAAAGCAACCCCCCTTTTTAATTGGTGCAGTTATATTCATTTTTTAAATAACTCAGAATGAGAACCAGTTCTTTCTAAAAACAAATCACTTTCAGCAGTAACCCTGTAAATCAAAATCCAGTCTGATTCAATATGACAATTGCGGTGTCCAGACCAAGTGCCTGATAATTGATGATCTCTGAATTTTTGTTCAAGTTTCTTGCCTGAGGCCAATGTTTCGATAACAGAACGTAATTTATCAAGATTTTTGTTCTGTTTTTTAATCCTTTTATAGTCCTTTTTGAACCGCGTTGTATAAGAAATATTCAACTGTCAAGCTCCTCAAACAATTCATCGACACTAGAAACTTGGTGAAGATCTTTTCCATCTTTAGAACCTTTCAGTGTTTTAGCGGTAAGGGTATTAGGAATTTTAACTTCAAAGGGCAGCCCCTTATGCAGTGTTATTTGGGCTAAATATATTGAAATAGCCTCAGACATTGAAATGTTAAGTTCATTCAATATCTTTTGGGCATTTTCTTTAATTTTAGGATCGACTCTTGTTTGAATGATTGCTGTTTTTGCCATGGTGTCCTCCGTAATTTGTAATGTGATCGTAATCACAATTGTAGCACAAAAATATACCGTCTGTTTTAAAAAATCAATATTAAATACCGCG
>JBDRLO010000059.1:0-65690 GCA_043812935.1 Candidatus Omnitrophota bacterium | reverse complement strand
GGGATAAGAGATGTTATTACCCACCATTATATTGATATTAACGCTGAAGCTATTTATGGGGTATGTGAAAATAAAATACCGTTATTAAAAAATGCGATCGAAACGATATTAAAAGACATAAAATAAAAATATCCAACTATTTGTTTTTGCGTGTTTTATCGTTATACTAAATCTAAAAAAATAATGTCTCAAATAAATACGATAATATCGAATTGGATAAATATCTTGTTGTGTCAAATCATCTGCATATGATAATTACAGTCAACCAAAGTAAATTATGTGATGGCGGACAGGCACAGGGGTCTGTCCCTACGGAATAATTGAAATGAAATATGGATTTGTGTTACCTCTGTTATGGCACAAGTTGTAACAGGTATGCCTACCAGATATGCTCAAATTTGGGCTAATATACGTTGAATTTTGTGTCCCCTCGTATTATAATGGCTATTCTTATATATTAAAGCTTTAATATGCCCAGAGAGAAAATTATAGACAAGGAGAGTAGAGATTATTATGAACAAGAACGAATTAATTGAGAAAGCGAAAAATCATTTAGCTGAACTGGTAGAAGAACAGCTGACCCGTATTGAAATTATGAAAAAAGATACGGATTGGGTCGATTATAAGTCACTTAAACCTATTATAATAGGTGTTTGCTGGGGGGACGGTATAGGCAGGATTATTTCAAAACATGCCCAGCGTGTTTTGGAACATACGTTGAAAACTGAAATTGCGTCCGGTGCGGTTGAATTTCGTGTTATTGAAGGTTTGACCATTGAAAATAGAGTAAAACATAATAGGGCAATACCGGCAGATGTTCTTCGTGAAATAAAGGCCTGCCATGTAATTTTAAAGGGCCCCACAACTACGCCTCAGGCAGGTGATAAATGGCCTAATATTGAAAGCGCTAATGTCGCGATGCGGAAAGAACTTGATCTTTTTGCAAACGTACGCCCTGTAAAAATACCTTCAGAAGGTATTGATTGGTGTTTTTTTAGGGAAAACACCGAAGGTGCATATGTTTTGGGATCCAGAGGAATAGATGTAAGCGAAGACCTGAGCCTTGATTTTAAAGTAACAACAACACAAGGCGCTGAAAGAATAATAAGGTTAGCTTTTGAATACGCGAAAAATAACGTCCGCAAAAAAGTAACGGTTGTTACCAAAGCAAATGTGGTTAAAACAACAGACGGAAAATTTTCCAGGATAGCTAAACAAATAGCTGAAGAATATAAAGATTTTGGCATAAAGTGCGATGAATGGTATATTGATATCATGACAGCAAAGCTTATTGATCCCGCACGGCGCAAAGATTTTGAAGTTCTTGTTATGCCTAATTTGTATGGTGATATTCTTACGGATGAAGCGGCGCAGCTTCAAGGCGGGGTTGGAACTGCCGGGAGCGCTAATATAGGCAAGAAATGGGCTATGTTTGAAGCTATACACGGAAGCGCGCCGCGTATGGTTGATGAAGGCCGTGATGTTTACGCGGATCCATCGTCAATGATACGGGCTGCTGCAATGCTTGTCAGGCATGTTGGTTTTCCCGAAAGGGCTGATAGATTAGATAAGGCACTTGAAATCTGTTGCCAGTTTGAGAAAAAATTTGTAATTACCGGAAGGGATACCGGAGCGACAGGCGAAGAGTTTACAACATATCTTTTGGACTGGGCCGGGAACGAAAACCTTGAACAGGAATGGCAAAAGTTTTCAGGGGCAATTTAATGTTAATGCGGCAAAATAAAGGACAAAATCAAATGTCAAAAGAAGGAATTTTAATTATTGATTTTGGTTCACAGTACGTACAGCTTATAGCTCGGCGCATAAGAGAAAACAGTGTGCATTCAATAGTTGAGTCTCCCAAAGTACCTGTTCATAGGATAAAACAAATTAATCCATGCGGTATAATATTTTCAGGCGGCCCGTCAAGTGTTTATGATAAAGATGCTCCGGTATTTGATCCGGGAATCTTTGATTTAAACGTGCCTGTTTTAGGTATTTGTTACGGCATGCAGGTTATTGGCAAAGTTTTGGGCGGAAAAATAAAAAAAAGCGGTAAACGGGAATACGGCCGTACTTCTGTGCGGTTTAAAAGGGATAATGATATTTTTAAAGGTTTAAAACCAAAAAGCATTACATGGATGAGCCACAGAGATAAGGTTGAAAAACTTCCTGAAAATTTTCAGATAATCGCGGAAAGCGATGATACTCTCTCAGCAGCATTTATGAATTTGGAGAAAAATATTTATGGGGTTCAGTTCCATCCGGAAGTTGTTCATACTGAAGAAGGCGACAAGATTTTAAAGAATTTCCTTTTTTCAATATGTAAATGCAAAAAAACATGGACAATGAAGTCGTTTATAAATAAAAAGGTGAAAGATATTCAGGATCAGGTTAAAGATTCTGAAGTTGTTTTAGGGCTTTCCGGTGGGGTTGATTCAACCGTAAGCGCTGTTCTTTTGCATAAAGCGCTTGGCAAAAAACTTCATTGTATTTTTGTGGATAACGGGCTTCTTCGAAAAAAAGAAAAAGAAAGAGTGGAAGAAATATTTAAAAGAAATATAAAACTGGATTTACACGTTGCCCAAGCTGAAAAAGAATTTTTGACTGCTCTTAAAGGCGTTACTGATCCGGAAAAAAAACGTAAAATAATAGGTAGAACGTTTATTAAGGTTTTTGAGAAAAAAGCCAAAAGTTTTAGAAATGTTAATTTTCTGGCGCAGGGGACGCTTTATCCTGATGTAATTGAATCCCAATCTTTTTTTGGAGGGCCGAGTAAAACCATAAAATCTCATCATAATGTAGGCGGGCTTCCGAAAAAAATGGGCCTCAAACTTGTGGAACCTTTAAGGGATTTATTTAAAGATGAAGTTCGAAAAGTCGGCAGTGAGTTAGGTATGGCAAAGGAGCTTACGGGCCGTCAGCCGTTTCCCGGGCCGGGGTTAGCGGTACGTATTATTGGGGAAGTTACAAAAGAACGGCTCGATATTTTACGGGAAGCTGACTGGATTATAATAGATGTGGCTAAAAAACACGGCATTTATCATAAAACATGGCAGATTTTTGGTGTGCTTCTGCCTGTTAAAAGTGTAGGTGTAATGGGAGACGACCGTACTTATGAAAATACGCTTGCAGTGCGCGCAGTTACAAGTACAGATGGTATGACAGCGGATTGGGCGAAAATTCCGTATGAAGTGCTCGGTGAAATATCTAACAGGATAATTAATCAGGTTGAAGGTATAAACAGAGTTGTTTATGATATAAGTTCAAAACCGCCTAGTACTATTGAATGGGAATAGTTAGTAATGACAAATGACAAAATTCAAATGACAAAACAAATATGTAGGGACAGGCCCCTGTGCCTGTCCGGGATTGCATATATGGAATGATGAGTAGGGACAGGCCCCTGTGCCTGTCCGTAATATAGTTATAAATTAATACAAATATACGAAATCACAGAAAAGGATGAGATGAATTGCGCTAGAATAGAAGTTAGGGATAAAGAGAATATTTATGATGCGGTGAGTGTCGGTGTAAAAAGAGACATTCTGGATCTGGGTATAAAAACTGTTAAAGATGTTGAATATATCCAGGTATATACGCTTCGAGGAAATCTTTTGGCTGAAGAAGCCGTTTGTATTGCAAAAAATTTACTTACAGATCCAGTTTCTCAGGAATATAGTTTTAACGGCGGATTTGAGGTTAAAGAGTCCAAAGATGTTCATGCTGTTGAAGTTGCATATAACGCCGGGGTTATGGATCCGGTTGAAGAAAGTATTATAAAAGCGGCGCGGGATATGGGTGTATCCGGGATTGTTTCAGCCGCAACATCTAAAAAATATATTATCTATGGTGAACTTTCCGAAAATGATCTTTTCCAAATACAGGAGAAGCTTTTATATAACAAGGTTATCCAGCACGTTGTTTCTTTCGGAGAGCAAGAGACCGAAATTAAACCGTATATATTTAAACGTGTTGAAGTTGATCTTGCGTCAGCGGATGATAATGATTTAAAACGCATAAGCCGGGATGGACAGCTTTATCTTAGCCTTGTTGAGATGAAAGCCGTAAAACAATATTTCGGGACACTTAAGAGGAACCCTACGGATTGTGAACTTGAAACCATTGCGCAGACATGGAGCGAACATTGTAAACATAAAACAATGATGGGCGCTGTTATTTATAACGGCAGAAAAATAAAAAACCTTCTTAAAGAAACAGTAATGAAAGTAACTGAAGAGTTGAATAAACCATGGTGTATTTCGGTTTTTAAGGATAATGCTGGTATTATAGAATTTGATTCAGAACATAATATATGTTTTAAAGTGGAAACACACAATCATCCTTCAGCGCTTGAACCGTATGGCGGTGCGGAAACCGGTATTGGTGGGGTTATCCGGGATCCGATGGGTACAGGGCTTGGTGCTAAGCCTATAATTAATACGGATGTTTTTTGTTTTGGAATTCCGGACATGAAGGTTTCTTCTGTTCCAAAAGGTGCTTTACATCCCAAAAGGGTTCTCAAAGGCGTGGTATCAGGTGTTCGTGATTATGGAAATAAAATGGGTATTCCCACGGTTAACGGGGCGGTTTGTTTTGATGAAAGATATACGGGTAACCCTCTTGTTTTTTGCGGTAACGTGGGCATAATGCCTAAAGGCTGTTCATTTAAAAAAGTTTCTCCGGGCGATCTTATTGTTACGGTTGGCGGAAGAACCGGGCGTGACGGTATTCATGGAGCCACATTTTCTTCAGCGGAACTTACTTCTGAGTCTGAAATTAGTTCCGGTTCCGCTGTTCAAATAGGGAATCCCATTACAGAGAAAAAGATTGTCGATACATTATTAAAAGCTCGTGATCTTGGTTTGTATGAAGCTATTACGGATTGTGGCGCAGGCGGATTTTCCAGCGCAGTGGGTGAAATGGGGGAAGAAACTGGGGCTCTAGTGTATCTTGAGAAAGCGCCTTTAAAATATCAGGGGTTAAATCCATGGGAAATATGGGTTTCAGAAGCCCAGGAAAGAATGGTTTTAGCTGTTAAAGAAGAAAAATTACAGGCGTTAATGGATATTTTTAATGCTGAAAATGTTGAAGCGACTGTAATTGGTAAATTTACGGATGACAAAAAATTGAAGTTGTATTATAACACTAACAAAGTTGCGGATTTGGATATGGAGTTTATACATGACGGTATTCCGCGTGTTGACAGATCCGCCGTTGCGGAAGAAAAACCGCAGGATAAAAATGTATTGCCGAAAATGGAAAACGATTTAACGCAGGATCTTTTAAATGTACTATCATCCTGGAATGTTTGCAGTAAGGAATGGATTATAAGGCAATATGATCATGAGGTGCAGGGCGGAAGCGTTTTAAAACCTCTTATTGGTGCGGATAATGACGGCCCGGCAGATGCTTCAATAACCCGGCCTTTTCTTGACAGTAAAAAAGGAATTGTACTGTCTAACGGTATAAATCCGGATTATGGGGATATCGATCCTTATTGGATGGCGGCTAGTGTAATTGACGAGTCGCTTCGTCAGATTGCCGCGGTAGGCGGTTGTGTCGAAAAAACCGCGCTTTTAGACAATTTTTGCTGGGGAAATACCGAGAAATCTGATCAATTAGGCAGTCTTGTGCGCGCGGCTCAGGCTTGTTATGATATGGCTAAAGTGTACGGGACTCCGTTTATTTCCGGAAAAGACAGTCTGAATAACGAGTTTAACGCTGAAGAAACTACGATTTCAATTCCACCGACTTTATTAATATCAGCAATCGGAGTGATTGACGATGTTTCGAAAACAATATCGCCGGATGTTAAGTGCCCCGGGAATTTGCTGTATGTTCTAGGAAACACCTTTCAGGAAATGGGAGGCAGTCAGTATTTTAAAACAAAAGGTTTACGCGGTGGTGTTGTTCCTAAGGTTGATCCGGTTAAATCTCTGAAAATAATGAAAACGTTAGTTCAAGCGATTCATGAGGGTATTATTGTCTCCGCGCATGATTCATCTGAGGGAGGGCTTGCGGTTTGTATCGGCGAAATGCTTTTTGCGGGGGGATATGGCGCTGAAATCAGGCTTAAAGACATTCCAAGGGAAAATAGTATCACCAGAGATGATGTTATTTTATTTTCTGAATCAAATTCAAGGTTTGTTGTTGAAGTGCCGCAGGAAAAAAGAGAAGTGTTTGAAAAAAATATGGAGGAAATTTCTTTTTCGTTAATCGGAACATTGAACGATACGAAAGAATTTGTTGTATACGGTCTTGAAAACACTAAAGTTATAGAGGCGGACATTAATTTACTTAAAGAATATTGGAAAAAACCATTTAGAAAGTTGATGCATGAAAAAAGCTAAAGTTATAATTCTACGTACTGCAGGTACAAATTGTGATAAAGAAACCGCTTACGCGTTTAAGATGTGCGGGGCGGAAACAGAACTGGTACATATTAACTCGCTCGTAATGAATGATAAAAACCTTGGAGATTACCAGATATTAGCTATACCAGGTGGTTTTACTTACGGAGATGATGTTGCTTCGGGAAAAATACTTGCTAATGAACTTAAATCAAAATTAAAGAATCAGATATTACAATTTATTTCAGATGGTAAAATTGTTATTGGTATATGTAACGGGTTTCAGGTGCTTGTAAAAATGGGACTTTTGCCTGATACTAGAGGAAAACAAGATGGCGGGATAGAAGCAACTCTCAGCCTTAATGATTCGGGTAAGTTTAATGCGGAATGGGTATATCTGAAAAGGTCAAAGAATGATAAATGTATCTGGATAAAAGATTTGCCGGAAGTTATAGATGTGCCTATTGCTCATGCTGAAGGTAAATTTATCCCTAAGGATGAAAGTATTATTGACATCCTGAAGAAGAATGAACAGATAGTGTTTCGGTACACGGATAAAACCGGGACATTATCGGGCGTGCCGTATAATCCAAATGGCTCTATTGATGATATTGCCGGTATATGCGATACTACAGGTAGAATTCTCGGTATGATGCCTCATCCTGAAAGGCATATTTCATATCTTCAGCATCCGAATTGGCGGCGGAATGATGAAAATAAATCCGAACCGGGTATTGGTCTGAAAATTTTTGATAATGGAGTAAAATACACTGAAGAAAATATTATTTAGAATAAACCACTGGAGGAGATAAGGTGAAAAAACAAATTGAAAAACAAGATTTGCTTTTAGAAGATCCATGGCGCGTTTTTAGAATAATGAGTGAATTCGTTGACGGGTTTGAAACTTTTCGTGATGTCGGCAAAGCTGCCGTCAGTATATTCGGATCAGCGCGGATGTCAAAAAAAAACAAATTTTATAGTTTAGCGGAACGTACTGCTCAAGTGTTTGCAAAAAACGGATACGCTGTTATTACAGGCGCTGGTAGAGGTATTATGGAAGCGGCAAATAAAGGAGCAAAAGAAGCGGGTGGTAAATCTATCGGGCTGAATATTACAATTCCGCTTGATCAGAAAATTAATGATTATGTTACGCTTCCTTTGGAATTCAGGTATTTTTTTGTAAGAAAACTTATGTTTGCGAAATACAGTAAAGCTTTTTTGGTCTTTCCGGGTGGATTCGGAACGCTTGATGAATTTTTTGAGGCGCTGGCGCTTGTTCAGACAAAAAGAGTAGACGCGTTTCCCGTAATATTGGTTGGGAAGAGTTATTGGAAAGGCATGCTTGAATGGATACAAGATGTTTGCCTGGGGCATGATACAATCGAAAAAAAGGATTTAACAATATTTAAATCAATTGACGATCCAAAAGAAATGGTTAAATTTGTAAATAAGTTTTATCATAAAACAGGAGGGAAATGATATGCAGTCTGAAAACAGAGATGAAAGACGCGAGTTTCTTAGGGTAGATTATGATACTCAATTAAATTTTAAAGTGTTAAAGGGCGAAAAATTTGCCGGTAAGTCTGACATTCAGGCGCGTAATATCAGTGCTTGCGGGCTTTTGTTTAATACTTCAAGCGAATCTTCCATTCCGGCGCTTTCGAGCATAGTATGGATAGAACTTGACCAGAAATTGATGAATGTATGTGAAGAAATCGAAGATGACCTGGTAATTCATAAAAACGGGGTTTTTGGAAGAGTGGTCAGGATAGCGGAAGGGGATCCGGGCAAATCCTATAATATTGGAGTGTGTTTTTTGAGAAAAAGCGATATGAGCGCGGATGAAATACAGGCGTTAATATCAGATTAATGTTTACGTGATGAAATTGTAGAGACAGGCCTTGCTATGTACCCGCCTGGTCCGGCACCCAGAAATAAACATGTAGGGACAGGCCCCTGCGCCTGTCCGGCACCCGGAAATAAATATGTAGGGACAGGCCCCCGTGCCTGTCCATTCCGGTGAGCGTAATAGACGATAAAACCTCCCGCCCATAAGAGGGTTTCGAGGTTAATTCGATTAGATAGGAGCGGGACATGCCTCGCCCCTACAGCGTACAGTTGTGTAAATCATGGCCTCATTAAGGGGAGGAGTGAAAATGGAAATATTAAAAAATTTTTTTATTGGATTCGTTGTTATAGTTTTTTCTCTTATTCTATTAAGCATTGTATCTTTTACATGGCCTTTGATTATTGGCATAAGTTCGATATTGCTGTCAATTTTGGCAGGGATATTGTTTTTTGTTCTTATTTTTTATGTTGTTGTGCTTGTCGGCCAGGTTACGCGGCGTTTGTTAAGACGAAAATAGAATTTGCAAAATGGATTCTGAAAAATACAAAGAATATGAGAACAGCCTAGAAAGAGAGTTTGAAGCTCGCTGCAAAAGATGCGGTGAGTGTTGCGGTGCGCTTGATGATCCGTGTGAGAATTTGGAGAAAATTAAAGGCCGGGAAATTTGGATTTGCAAAGTTTATGATAAACGTTTTGGCCGGCAAAAAACAGTTTCCGGAAGAGTTTTTAATTGTGTTTCAATTCGCGAACACATAAAAAATGATACATTGCGCCCAAATTGCGCGTATAGAAATGGTTAACCGGTGCGTCAGTTGGCTGGTTATTTGCGTGCAAAGTAACCATATCTTGAAACCGGAGGAATAATGAATAATGGACAAAAATAGAATTACAAAAGAAGAGATTTTTGAATATCATCTTGGCGGAAAAATTGCGTTGGGACTTACAAAGAAACTTGTTAATCAAAAAGATCTTAGCATGGCATATACGCCGGGAGTTTCAAAAATATGCGAAGCTATCAAAGATGATGAAAGTTTAGCGTATTCTTTGACTGCTAAAGGAAATCTTGTCGCGGTTATAACGGATGGAACCGCTGTTCTTGGGTTGGGAAACATTGGAGCGAAAGCTTCTATTCCGGTTATGGAAGGAAAAGCTGTTTTATTTAAAGCTTTTGCCGGCGTTGACGCGTGGCCGGTTACTATTGAAAATGTTGCTGATAAAAATGGATATACAAACGTTGATGCTTTTATTGACGCGGCCGTCAAAATTTCGGGTATATACGGCGGAATAAACCTTGAAGATATCGCGGCTCCGGCTTGTTTTGAAATAGAAGACAGGTTAGATGAAATCTTGGATATACCTGTGTTTCATGATGATCAGTGGGGGACGGCTATTATTACGCTTGCAGCGCTTAAAAATTATTGTATACTTTCAGGCAAAAATATGAAAGATATACTTGTGGTAATAAACGGCGCCGGTGCCGCCGGAATCAGGATAACTGAAATGATAAAAGCTGAAGGTGCTGTGAATTGTATTTTGTGTGATTCCAAAGGAATTGTCAGCGAGGACAGGGAAGGCCTTAATAAATATAAAAGAAAACACGCAATAGAGACTCCTAAACGGTCGCTTAAAGATGCCATGAGAGACGCGGACGTATTTATCGGTGTGTCAGTTGCCGATTGTGTTACGGAAGAAATGGTTCTATCAATGGCGGATTATCCCGCGATTTTTGCTATGGCAAACCCTTCGCCTGAAATAAAACCCGAACTTGTTAATAGATGTATGAAAGGACGTAAGTTTATTATGGCAACGGGCCGTTCGGATTATCCTAACCAGGTTAACAATGTTTTAGGTTTTCCATTTATTTTCCGCGGAGCGCTTGATGTAAGAGCAAATAGAATTACAATGAATATGAAACGCGCGGCGTCTTCTGCATTAGCAGATTTAGCAAGGGAAACAGATATCCCTGAAGAAGTAAAAAAAGCTTACGGCCGCGATTTTAAGTTTGGCCCTGATTATATTATTCCTACACCGTTTGATCCCAGAATATTGGACTGGGAATCCAGACGCGTGGCTGAAACCGCTATAGAAGAAGGAGTTGCGGCGGTCAAGAAACTTCCAGTTAAGTATTGTAAATAATAGTTTTCGATATATATACATATTTATTGAGAAATGAGGGGCATGAAAAAACTTGTTGTTTTAAGAAGAATTTCACAACTCATATTTTTTGTCTTATTTGTATATTCAGCGATGTATCCTTTCAGCCGTCTTTTGTCTTCTTCGTTTTTTTCTGCAATTAATCCTAACCTTACGGTTTTTCTTTCAATCAGCGAAAAAATATTTTCGCCCCGTTTAGCAGTTTCATTGATTATGATATTTTTAACTTTAGTTTTAGGAAGATTTTTTTGCGGATGGATATGTCCTTTGGGAACTTTTATTGACAGCGCGTCGCTAATCAGAAAAAAGAATAAAAATGTTTCCGATAATCGTACCGGCAAGCTTAGATATGCTAAGTTTTTTGTGCTTGGGGTTGTTTTTGTCAGCTCTTTAATGGGCGGCGGAATGGTTTGGTTTTTTGATCCGTTGGTAAACATGAGCAGGTTTGTTTTGTTCGTGCGGAATAAAATAACGGATGTGCCAGGTATTGTAATTACCGGTATACTTTTTTTATTGATTTATGTTTCGGCATTTTTTATTCCCCGGTTATGGTGCAGGTCATTATGTCCTTTGGGCGCGATTTACGCATTTTTTTCAAAATTTTCATTATTAAAAAGAAAAATATCCACGTGTGTGAATTGCGATATTTGTAAAATAAAATGCCGTATGGGAGCGATAAAAGATAGTGCGGATTATACTAAAGAAGAATGTATTTTGTGCATGGATTGTGTATACGACTGCCCTGAAAGGATAACGAAATTTGTCTGGAAAAAATAAAGGATTAAGAGATGAAAAAATGTCCGTTTTGTAGTGAGGAAATAAAGGATGAGGCGATATATTGCAGGTTTTGCCGTAAAAAGATAAAAGGCCTTTGGATCGGCAGAGTTTTTAA
The DNA here is from genome assembly GCA_043812935.1 of Candidatus Omnitrophota bacterium. Classification (GTDB taxonomy): domain Bacteria; phylum Omnitrophota; class Gorgyraeia; order Tantalellales; family Tantalellaceae; genus JBDRNE01. The sequence goes on along the minus strand of JBDRLO010000059.1, from coordinate 54,442 downwards.
AATTGTGCTTGTAATATTGCTGATAAGCACCGCATTTTTTTACCGGCAGGAAGCAACGCTTATTATTACTAATATAAAAATATTTTTTCAGGAATTAAAGGAAATAGTAAGTTCTTCGAAAGACATGATAAAAGATATGAAAAACGGGTTAAGCACTTTGGACAGGTATAATTCGCAATTAGAGTCAATTAAAAATATAAAACGATAATCTTTGGGCTCCCTTTTCTAATTTCAAATATCCCGCGATAGAAGTAACCGCAGTTTGTTTTGTGATCATTTAGCTAATGGAATAGCTGTGCAAACACCCTTTGGAAAAGGTGGAGGGATTTTTAAATTAAAAGAAATCCTTCTTAATCTCCCTTTTTCAAAGGGAGAAATTTATGTTTGTTGCTAAAGAGACACTTCATTTTTATACACATTGTCCTAAAAAAATTCACAAAAGCATAGAAACTGATCGCTGTATCTGTCATAACACTCGAATTTTGCATGTAACCTCTTTATTTTAAATATGTTAAGTTGGTTGAGAAGAAAAAAGCCAACTATCTGTTTGTTGAACTAATGAAGGTTTTGTGTTAATATGACCTAAGCTTAGATTTATATTATTGCTATTATTTTTACAATAGGTAACCAAATAATGCGGGAAAGTAATTGAACATACATGAATGACTATAAAAATAAATATAGTATTTGGCTAAAGGCCTTAGTAATGGTTGTAGCGTGCCTGTTTTTAATTAACAGTTTTGTGTGGGCGTATGACTATGGCTATAATTCTAATACGTTAGGTGTTCAATCCATCTTTGATCGTTTGCCGGATGAAAAATTGATAAAGATAGCTTTAATTAGAGAACTAAAGACAGACGAAACTCTTTTGTGTAATGCTGTTTCTGCGCGCGAAACATTTTTGGATAAAAAACCTATCATTTTAGGCTTTAATAAACGAGTCTCTCATAAGAAATTAGGCGGATATCTAATTCCGTGTTGGGTGAGCGGAGCGAAATATATTGCCTATGTAGACGAAGGTTTGAATCCTACAAATGGTGATTGTAACTTTGATGTGCATGTCTATACTATTCGTGAAATGAAAATATATCTTAAGCATCAGGAAAAGAAAGATGCTTTTCTCTCTAGTTTAAAAACAATAACTGATGATAGTGATGCTTCTGCCAAGGGAAGAGTTGTGCTTAGTTTTTTCAGCGAGCCGATAGGAAATGTTCTTAACTTTTTTAAAGAAATAGAAGAAACTTTTGAAATTAGTCCGGACGCTTCAAAAAGTTCTATGGTAGCTGATATTTCGGATTTTGCGAACAAGAGGGCAATATTTAAAGTTGTAGGGTATGACCATGTACCTGCCGAGGAAATAGATCATGTTTCTAATCGGGCAATTCATGTTAAAGCTCGAAAGAAGCCGATAGAATTGGAACTTGCCATTATTCATGAGATATTAGCAAAATTGGGAATCCCCACCTCAATTAATGACAGCAAAGACGTTAAAGATGTGATTTGTAGAGAATATACTTATTGGAAGAATAAGGATGAGGAATTTTGTCCCAGGAAAATAATTGCCAGGCTCAAAATTGTTTCAAACTGGGCTATTGATTTATCCGAATGCCGATTTGTTGATATGGACGCGCGGCGTGATAGAGATTATTCTTTTGGTGATTTTAGTAAAGAAGAAACCCGGAAAAAAGACAAAACTAACGGAGTTCTTTCTCTTTCAGTTTTGGATTCGGATTTAACAGGGCCTGTGGTTTCTTCGATGGAAATGGATTCTTTTACTGTTACTCCAAAAATGAGTAAGGTTCAATGGGAGAAAACCGGGGAGGTTTCCTTTGAGGAGGTGAAGGATGTAGGAAGAGAGACTTATAATGCCGTGTGGGAAAATGTAGAAAATGCTATTTGGACTGAATGCGAGTTGAAAGAAAAAGACCGAATCCAGAAAGTATTAAAGGGGCATACTGACGTTGTCGAGCATGTAAACACTCACATAGACCGTGATAAAAATATAGTTGTAACGAGCGGTTCGCATGATAAGACAATACGTTTGTGGCGGATAAATAAAGAAGGTAAAGCATTGACAATGGTATTAGGCGGTGCGAAAGGGCACACTGGTTTGGTTTGCCGTACCTATACTCATATAGACGAAGCTGGAAATATAACAATAACGAGTGGTTCACATGACAATACGGTACGCTTGTGGAAAATAGATCAAGCGGGTAAGGTGCGGACGGTAGAATTAAAGGGACATACTGGTGCAGTCAATCATATAAATACATACATAGACGAAAAAGGAAACATAATAGTAACAAGCGGGTCACTTGATGAAACAGTACGCTTATGGAGAGTAGATAAGGAAGCGGGTAAGGTGTGTACGATAGTACTAAAGGGGCATAGTATCGAGGCGAGGCATATAAATACACAAATAGATGGAGAAGGAAACATAATAGTAACGAGTAGTTCATTTGGTAAAACGGTATGGTTGTGGAGAATAGATAAAAATATGTGGCAGAGCGGTAAAGAGGTTGACGTGCGGAAAGTAGTATTAAATGGGCATACTGATTGGGTGTATCATATAAATACGCATATGGATGGAGAAGGAAATCTAACAGTAACGAGCGGGTCAAAAGATACGACAGTACGATTATGGAAAATAGACAGAGAAGTTTGGAACAAAGATCAGAAGGGAAATGTGCGGGTGATAATATTGAGGGGGAATATTGGTTTGGTCAGCTATACAGATACCAGCATAAATGGAGAAGGAAACATAACAGTAACTAGCGCGTCAAGGGATAATACTGTACGGTTGTGGAGAATAGATGCGATAGGTAATTTGCGGGAAATAGTATTAAAAGGGCATGCGGATTGGGTTAACTATGTAAATACGTATATGGATGGAGAAGGGAATCTAATAGTAACGAGTATGTCAAACGATATGACAGTACGGTTGTGGAGAATGGATAAAGAGGTGTGGAAAAGAAAGACTAGAGTGCGGACAATCGCATTAAAGGGCGACACGGGTTGGGTCAAACGTATAAATACATGTATAGACGTGGATGAAAATATAATGATAACAACCTCGGCAAATGAGCGTATGGTGCAATTGTGGAGAATACCTAAATTAGATGAGGCAATAAATCTTGCAATAGAGTCGAAAGTAAAGAATGTAGCTTTGGTGAAAAAATACACCCATTTGATCCGGCATTTAAAACGAAAAGCGAGAAACCCAAATTATCAGATGTTGGGAGTATATGTCTTGCCGTATATTATAAAGAGTGACCCGGGAGCAGCTAGAGGTAAATTGCTTCTCGAATTATTTAATCGTCTTATGGAAAAAGAAAATATAACAGAATTTATTTTTCAGCCGTACTTAACGCAAAATCTTATTGCGCATAATGAAGATATTCAAAAGCGAATATATGAATATAACAGGATAAGAGATGATATTCTATTTGCTAGAAAAGATATTAATACAACAAATGAAATAGAAATGCTTCTTGCGTATGCGATTGTAAGAGGCGCGAGAATATCGGATAAAGATACTAAATCTCTTGATTATGATACATTTAAAAACCGCCTTCTTTTGTCTGAGAAACTGCCGGCTATGCCGCAGAATTTGAGCAAAGTGCCTCCTTTCAGTATGCGTGAGATAATGTATACAGGGGCGCCAATAAACAAAGGAATTATTAGGCATTATCATGAAACTCTCATGGTATTGCTAAATAGTGGGAGGATTTCGTGTAATGAGGCATTGACGAAATTGTTTGAATTTTGTGGTTACAATGCAAAAAATAAGTCAGAGAAAAATCAGTTAAAACAGGAAACTCAGAATACAGAATCAGATCGTGATAATGTTTTTTGGAAAGAGGCTTTGCCGAAACTAATTAAAGCTAGCGGATTATGTGTATACAACAAATCTATTATTAATCCGCTAAATGGGGATTTCCTGAAAAAATATAATCTTAGTTCAGTTGAAGACATATTTAAAGATGACGTTTTAACGTTATCATATTTGAAAGCGCTCACTGGCAGGATAGCGGTATATTTTCACGAAAACAAATCCGAATTTCGTAATAATATCAGACAAATGTTTGGCATTCTGGTATTAGCAATTATTGTGAAGGAACGTATTGGTGGTGGCGAACATAAACTTATCAATTCGTATAGTGATGCTTCATCGCCCAAAGAGCGTTACAGTATGATGGAGCTTTTAAATAATATTTATACTGACAGGTATTTGGACGTAATAAAATCAGCAATTTTAGATATAAATCCTGACGCGGATATTATCTCGCCAAAAAAATGGGATATTATAAAAGAGTTTTACCGTAATAATAAAGCAATAGCAGATGTTGATAGAGAAATGGAGAAGGTAAAGACAGAAACTGTACGAGAGGTATATATCCGGCTGGTTCCTGCAAAGCAAAAAATAGATCTTAATTATTCAAGTGTGGTATATGATTGTATCGGGAAGAATGAAGAAGCTATTTATGAAAAAGATTTTTATTTATACAGGATATTGATCGAAGGATCAAAAAGGATAGATGGTTATATCTATGTTGCTGAAAGAAAACTGGGAGAAGATCTTGTATGGGTATTGACTGGCATACAGCCTGTGCCTGGACTTAATCTGGATTATGACCAGTTTCTGAAGAAGGTGCTGGATGGGTTTGAGGGAGAGGTGCGTAAAAGAGGAGTTAGTAAGATTTTGCTATCAACAGATGAGCAGTATTGGTCCAATTGTGAGGGCATGAAAAGAGCGATTAAACGTGCAGGATTCAGTTCGATTACATTAGATGAAGAGATAACGTTTCCGAGAAACGGAAAAGATCCGTCATTTACTGCGAATGAATTTTTATTAGTGCGGGAAATAAAAGAGCACAAGAATGAAGAAGAGTATTTGGTTTGCGTGCCCGATGAATCAGAGATAAAGGAAATTGCGGAAAAGATTATAGAAATGAATGAGAATGGTCCGGGGATACCTGATAATAATTATTTTTATATGGAGTTTGGAGTTTCGAGAGAAGAGTTTTTTATAAATTATTGTGCGGGTTTGGCAGAAAAAAAGCTTTTAATCGTAGCAAAAGATTTCAAAAATAAAATTGTTGCTTTCACAACTTATTGGTTATTAAACAGTAATGAAAAGGAGAGAGTAAAAAAAGGAGAAAGCCTTGGCTATATCCCGGAAAATGTGTCAGAAGGTGAATATGCTTATATTGCTGAAGCTTATGTCGATAAAATTGTAAATAATGGGCATAATTTGCTTGGAAGAATTAGTGATTTTTTTTCAAAGTACCATCCTGATATTACAGCATTTTGCGGGCATGTAGCGGCAAGGGGAGAGAGCTGGCATGAAGTTAAAATTACGAAAAAAAATAAACGAAAAAGAAGAGATAAAATAAAACAAATTTCTGAAAAAATATTCATGAAAGATCTTGAATTTAATCCGATGAAGAACCTTGAACTTACTTCGGGTATCAAGAAAGAACGAGTACTTTGTCACATTATCGCGGATTCAATTATTCCCGGTGAACTTCAAAAACAAATGGTGCAGGAACTCGAGCAGGAAACGCGTAAGGATAAATATAAAGAAAAAATAGTACGGCTAGAGGGGAGCAATACTGTGGATTTTATTGAGGAATTGACAAAAGAAATGAAAAGGCTGAGAAAGTATTATAAGGAAAAAGGTATTGAAGTTGATTTTGATGTGGCTGCGCCTGATACGGGTGTTAACAAACGGATTGAAAAGGAACTGGGAACAAAAGCGCTTGCATTCAGAGTAGATGAAAAAAGTTTTGTACAAGTGGAAGGTATTATCTTGGCGCTTCGCGCGTTGCATTCGAATAATCTTGAGCGTTTGTATGAAGTGTATAAATTGATAACTGGTAAAAATTTAGACCCATCGGAAGACATTAAAACTATACAAGATTTTATGAGAGAAATAGTTTTTGTCTTGCCGGAGTGCCGGGAACTTGACCATGACCTTTTAATTGAGTTAAATCGGAATATCAGAGAAATGATAAAGTATGCGTAATTTATTTTTTAGTATTAGGTAGAAGGGGTTGCGCAGAATAGTGTATTATTTCTATAATGTGCTGCCTGATAATAGCTTTCATTGGGATCCCATCTAGTGTAATTTCTCGTTATTTTTGTAGTAAATTTTGCCGATCTATAATTAAGTTCTTATCAGATTGTCTTATTTAACCTCACAATTTTTCTTATATCATATTATAGCAAGGAGAAAAGGTCTTTTTATTGTATTGTGGGCATATTTTTTTGTATTATGAAACACAATATGATGTAGCAGGAAACATATAAATGCTATATAGTGTGTACTTTCTAAAAAGATTTAAAATGCTTAGATTATGCATTTGACATGTTCCCATTTCATGTGTATACTCTTTATTGTAAGTGGATAAAAGTGGAGGAAAGTGGAATGTTTTATGGGGAACATATACATATCTTAGATAAGAAAAACCGCTTAATAATACCGGCGCGGTTTCGCGATGCCATAGAAGAAATGGGTATAGAAAAGTTTTATATAACCCGTGGATTAGATGAATGTCTGTTTATGTTTCCGGAAAATGAATGGAGGGTGCAGGAAAACAAGTTTAAAGAAATGTCATTTACCAAAAAAGAAGTAAGAAAATTTCGGAGAATGTTTTTTTCCGGTGCCGGAGAAGTTATTCCGGATAAACAATGGAGAATACTTTTACCGGATTACTTAAGGCAGTACGCGGGGTTAACAAGGGATATCGTTATAGTCGGGATTTCCAATCGAATAGAAATATGGGATAAGAAAAAATGGGAAAATTTTTATAAAAATTCAAAAGAGAATTATGAAGATATAGCTGAAAAACTTTTGGATTAGCTGATATTGATGAACACCGGGAAGGAGGTTGATATGTATAGACGTTATGCCGTAAAGTTTCATAAGAAACAGGTAGAGTTTATTAATTGTGTAAATATGGTGGAAAGGGTAAAAAAGGCAAGAGCGCTTCCTGCCGGTACTTCGCATTTGGGGGTTAAGAGGTATGTTGTTTCTTCTTCCGGGTTGGGTAAAAAAAAACACATAAGAGCTAAAGACTGTCTGTGATTGATAAAATGTCATAAATATAAGTCTTTTGGAGGTATTTCATGAAAAAGTATTTGCAGGCTTGTGAATTCGGCGGGTCAATTTATGGCAAAAAACGTACGACAAATAAAAGAAGCAATTCCAATAACAAGCATTCCAATAGGCCGGGGTTAGTCAGTTCGTACTCAAAGTTTTATAAAAAACAGTTTGCCGTAATGGATAAATTTTTTAAGAACGATAAATGAAAAACGTTAAAATGACAGAAAAGAAAACCAACGCGCATGTTCCTGTTCTTTTAAACGAAGTAATAGATTATTTAGATATCACTTCGGGCAGTGTTATCCTTGACGGAACATTGGGCGGAGGAGGACATACGAGGGAATGTTTAAAAAAAATAGGGCCCAAAGGTTGTGTTATCGGAATTGACAAGGATTCTTCAGCGATAGAAAGAGTTAAAAGAACTCTGAAAGAGTTTAACGGCCGAATAATATATGTGAATGATGATTTTAGAAATATAGTTCAAATTTTGAAATCTGTTGAAATTGAAAAACTGGACGGGGCAATTTTTGATTTTGGTATGTCTTCTTTTCAGATTGATGAAGCAGAACGCGGATTTAGTTTTTTGAAAGACGGGCCTTTGGATATGAGAATGGATAGCCGGCAAAAACTATCGGCAAAAGAGGTCGTGAATAAGTTTAGTAAAGAAGTTCTTTCGGATATTATAAAAGAATATGGGGAAGAGCGTCATGCTAAACTTGCGGCTGCTGCGATAGTTCGCGCGCGAAAAAAAAAGAACATAGAAACTACTATGGAGCTTGTTTCAGTGATCAAAGGTGCGTTGGGCCGAAAATATAACCGCCAGAAAATAAGCGCTGCGGCGAGGACCTTCCAGGCTTTACGGATTTATGTGAATGACGAACTTAAAGCCGCGGAAGCGGCGGTCAAAAATACGATAAGGTTTTTGAACCCGGGTGCGCGTATAACTGTTATATCGTTTCATTCTCTTGAGGATCGAATAGTAAAAAATATATTTAGAGAAACAGCAAAAACCGGGGAAATGAAGATTATCACGAAAAAACCGGTTTGTCCCGGTCAGGACGAAATTGCAAGAAATCCAAGGTCAAGAAGCGCAAAATTGCGTGTGGCAGAAAGAGTTTAATATGAAATTGCATAAAATCATTTTCAGCGGAATTATAATAACGATTATTGCTGTTGGATATGTCCATCAGCGTATTGAAATTGTTAAAGCCGGATATACTTTGCAGAAGAATATAAGCTGTTTAACCAGTCTCGTTGACCAGAATTCGAAATTAATGTATAATCTATCCAAACTGGAGTCTCCTGGACACCTGCTTGCCTCGCTTAGCGGCCAAGAAATCGAGTTTGCGAATCATCGAACCGGAGGGATAAACAATTATCAGATTGCTTATAATACGGTAGATGAAGGAGTTCTTGGCGGAAGTTTAATTGAACGGTTTTTTGACGTTTTTACTTTGAGCGCTGAAGCAAGGTCCCGCGAATAAAAGAGTAGAGTAATATAATTTACAGTGAGGAATAATGTACAAAACCCGCCAATATTTTGTATTTTTTTCAATAATGACGTTTATTCTCTTTTTGTTCTGTAGATTGTATTATTTGCAGGTGTTAAATTTTGAAAAATTTTCTAAATTAGCTTCGGAACAGCATAATAAGGTAATGGAAATAATGCCTTTAAGAGGTATAATTTTCGACCATAATATGGATCCGTTGGCAGTAAATCTTGATATTCCCAGTGTTTATTCAGATTCGCGGAGGATAAAGAAAAAGGAAGATACTGCCCGTATTCTTTCGAAGGTTTTAGATATTGATAATGATGTGCTTTTGGAGAAGCTTAAAAGGGATAAGAGCTTTGTTTGGCTCAAACGTAAAATTGACAATAGTGAAGCTCAGGAAATAAAAAACCTGCAGCTTAACGGCATAAATTTTTCAAATGAAAGTAAAAGGTATTATTCAAATGATAATAGAGCCTGTCATGTTATTGGTTTTGTCGGAATAGATAATGAAGGCTTAGAAGGTATTGAACTGGAGTTTGAAGATAAGCTGAAAGGTAAACCCGGATACAGGCATTTAATAAGAGACGCGAATAGGAAAACAGTATTATTTAATGAAAAGGATTCTTTGCCGCCGCAAAATGGATACAACATAGTATTAACAATTGATAGTGTAGCGCAGTATATTGCCGGGGAAGAGTTGAAAAATACGGTCTGTAAGTTTAACGCCGCGGGCGGATCTGTTATTGTGATGGAGCCTTTTTCAGGCCGGATATTGGCATTGGCGAATTACCCTGATTATAATTTAAACGTTTTAGAAACAGCTTCGCAGGATATTGTCAAAAATAAAGCGGTTGCAAGCGTTTACGAGCCGGGCAGTGTTTTTAAAATTGTAACTGCGAGTGCTGTGCTGAACGAGGGGCTTGTAGATTTAGATGATAAGTTTTATTGCGAAAAAGGCTTTTATAAAACGCGGGGCCGGATATTGCATGATGTCCGGGGATATGAAACGCTTACGTTTCGCGAAGTTATTGGAAAGTCGAGTAATATAGGTACTGTAAAAGCGGCAAGTAAGCTGGGTGAGGCGAAATTATATAGTTATATCGACCGTTTTGGATTTGGGAAAAAAACCGGGATTACATTGCCCGGCGAAGTTGACGGGATAAGCCGTCCCGTTAGCCAGTGGTCTCGAAGCGATATAACTACAATACCTATCGGACAAGGGATAGCGGTTACTCCCATTCAGCTCGTGAATGCCGTAAGTGTAATAGCAAACGGCGGTTATTTAATGAAACCCTATATTGTGGAAAGAATGACAACCTGGGATAACGGTTTATATAGAGCATATAAACCCGTAGTCTTGCGGCGGGTTATAAGTAGGGAAACTAGTCAAAAAATGAAAGATGTTTTAAGGTATGTTGTTACTGATGCTACCGGCAGGCGCGCCGCTTCGGATTTATATGAGTTGTGCGGAAAAACCGGTACGGCTCAGATGGTTAATCCCGAAGGCGGTTATTATAAAAACAAACATGACGCGACTTTTGTGGGTTTTGCGCCGATGGATAACCCTCTTATAAGCATTGTTGTGGCAATATATGATCCGCATCCTGTTTATTCCGGCGGGAAGGTTGCGGCTCCTGCGTTTAAAAACATAGCTGAACGGATTTTACAATATATAAATTCCAATAACGGATAATTATGTCTTATTCTGACTTTGAAAATATGAATATAGTTAATGGCCTTATTAAAGGGAATTATATTAACAAACTGAATATTAAAACGGATTCCCGAATGGTTTGTCCCGGCGATGTTTTTTTTGCCGTTAAAGGTGTTATTTTTGACGGGCATTGCTATATCTGTGATGTTATAAAAAAAGGCGCACGGCGGGTTTTTTGCGAAAAAAAACCATCAGGGGTAACGCAAGAACAATTAAAGCGTGTTATCGTTGTTAATGATGTCAGGGAAACGCTTGGATATGCGGCAAAACATGTTTTTGGAGATCCGTCGGATAAGCTCAACGTTTTCGGAGTGACCGGGACAAATGGTAAAACTACCACGGTGTTTTTGATAAACGCGTTGTTAAACGCTCATGGTAATTCCAGCGCGTTTGTTAGTACGGTTTTTACCCAGAAAAGAAATAATGTTTTTGAGCGTTCTAATCTTACAACTCCGGATGTGGTGGCGCTTAATAGCTTTTTATCTGATATGCTTTCAGAGGGGAAAAATTCGGCAGTCATTGAAATGTCAAGCCATGCGCTTAGTCAAAAAAGGGTTTACGGAATTAATCTGGATACCGCGGTTTTTACCAATATTACTCCGGAACATTTGGATTATCATAAAAATATGGAAGCATATTTAAATGATAAATCAAAAATATTTCAGAATTTAAAACCGGACGGAACAGCGGTTCTTAATGTTGACGATCCGATGGTTATCGGATTAAAGAAAGTTATTAATTTTCCTGAATTTGTTGGGTTTGGAATGTCAAAAAATGCCGATGTAAGAGCGGAAAACATTAAATTGTCCGCGTCAGGGACAGAATTTAATCTGGAAGTAAAGGGATGCGGACGGGTTTTTATTAAATCGAGACTTATCGGTACGCATAATGTTTACAATGTTTTGTCAGCTGTCGGCGCGCTCATTAATAACAATATAAATCTGAAAATTGTAAAAAATACTTTGGAAAGTTTTATTGAAGTGCCTGGTAGGCTTGAAAATGTCTGTTCAAATGCGCCCTTTAAAGTTTTTGTAGATTACGCGCATACTCCTGATGCTTTAAAAAATTTATTGGAGGCTCTCCGGGGATTGGCAAAGAAACAGCTCATTTGTGTTTTTGGGTGCGGCGGGGACAGGGATAAGTTAAAAAGGCCGTTAATGGGGGAAATCGCGAGTGATTTTTGTGATAATATAATACTTACAAATGATAACCCCAGGCGGGAAGATCCTTGTGAAATACTTAAACAAATTGAAAAAGGAATGGTGAAAGGGGCCAGGTATAGTATAATAGAAGTGCGTGAAGCTGCCATAAATGCTGCCATAGATGCGGCAGAACCGGAAGACATAGTTGTTATTGCCGGCAAAGGACATGAAAACTATCAGATAGTAGGTGATCGGGTACTTCCGTTTGATGATTGCAAAATTGCCCTGAAGGTTTTAAAAAACAAAGGTTATTGATTAAAAGACGCGTAACATGTAGCATGCGGCACGAAACAGGTTTATATCACAAATTAAGACGCTATTTTTTTTGTTTTAGAAAACGTGCAACGTGTAACTTGTAACGTGTAGTGTGTAACCTGCAACGTGAAACATGTAACGCAAAATTATGAAATTTACAGTTGAAGAGATATCTGAAATTACGGGTGGAAAATTATCCTCAAAAAACAAAAAAAAATTGATTGAGGAAGGGTTTTCCGTTGATTCCAGGACAATACGTCCCGGGCAGTTCTTTATAGCGCTTAAGGGGAAAAATTTTGACGGACATGATTATATTAATGAAGCTGTCAGAAAAAAAGCTATGGGAATAATTGTCGAGCGTGTTAATGATAAGCTTTTAAAGCAGGAAATCGGACATATTATTCTTACACAGAATAATTTTAGGGCTATGGGCAGGATAGCTGAAGAAATAAGGAGGAGAATAAATATTCCGGTAATCTGCATAACGGGCACTAACGGGAAAACTACAGTTAAAGATATTTTAGCCGAGGTACTTTCTTCTAAATATAAAGTGTTGCGAAGTATCAAATCGTATAATAATATTGTCGGGGTAAGCTTGACTTTATTTAATTTAACCGTAGATTATGATATGGCTGTTGTTGAGCTCGGAACGAATTATCCGGGTGAAATTGCTGAATTATCCAGAATTGCCGGGCCGGATGTTGCGGTTATTACAAATATCGGAAATGGACATTTGCAGTATTTTTCTGACAAAAAAGGTGTTTTAAAGGAAAAGATGAGTCTTTTAAAATATTTGCGTGAAAATGGAAAAGGTTTTCTTAATATAGATGATGATTTGTTGTCAGATGTTTCGCGTGAAAAATTTTTGATAGAGTTTTTTGGAACAAAACCGGGTAGCGATTTCTATGTTGATAAAATTTTGGAAAAAACTGACGGATATGAATTTTGTGTTAACAAGAGAAAGTATTTTATTCCGTTAAAAGGAATTCATAATGTTTATAATTCTGCCGCGGCTATATCCGTAGCCGAATTTTTTGGGATTGGTTATAAGGATATCTACAAAAGTTTAGAAAAAATCTCATTACCGAAAATGCGTCTTGAAAAAACAATAGCCGGCGGGCGTGTGTTTATTAATGATTCCTATAATGCTAATCCTGAATCGTTTGAAGCCGCGCTTAGATTTTTAGAGAGTTGTAAAGCTCCCAGAAAAGGAGTTGTTGCGGGTGATATGGCGGAATTGGGGAAAGAAAGTGAAAATTTTCATAAAAAAATCGGAGCAAGCATTGCGGACAAGAATATCGATTTTTTAATTGTATTGGGAAAAAAAGCCGTTCATATCGCTAATGGGGCAGGGGAAAAAGGCATGAAAAAGGATTTAATCGCGCATGTTTCGAATCATGAAGAGGCGGCTGAAATGATTCGAATGATGTCATGCCCTGAAGCTATGATTTTATTAAAAGGGTCAAGGTCTTCAAGAATGGAGGAAGTTCTGAAGTGTTATACGACATCTTATATCCACTAACGGAAATTTGGTTTGGTTTTAATGTTTTTAAATATATTACTTTTCGTGCCAGTATGGCCGCGGTAACTTCTTTTGTAATTTGTGTGATTGTCGGGCCATTTATTATAGAGCGTCTTAAACTTTTTAAGATAGGACAGTATGTAAGAAAAGAACACGTTAAGGGGTTATATGACTTGCATAAACATAAAGAAGGAACCCCGACAATGGGCGGGGTTTTAATTATTGTTGCTGTAACCGTATCCTCACTTTTGTGGTGCCGGATTAATAATGATTATGTGTTGTTGGCGCTTTCCGGTATGATATGGCTTGGATGTGTCGGGTTTGTTGATGATTATATTAAAATCAGAAACAAAAGCGCTAAAGGTATCCGCGGTATAACCAAATTAGTCGGGCAAGTGGTTCTTGCTTTAATTGTAGGCCTTTTTGTTCTGCATAGTAAACAAATTGGTTCGGATTTATATATACCTTTTGTGAAAAACGCGGTTTGCAATCTAGGTTTGTTTTATATTGTTTTTGTTCTTTTAGTTATTGTTGGCGCTTCAAATGCTTTAAACCTGACAGACGGTCTTGATGGTCTGGCTATAGGATGTATGGTATTTATTACTTTTACATATGCTGTTTTTAGCTATATTACGGGACACGCTGCGCTTAGTAAATATCTTCAAGTGTTTTATTTGCCCGGTTCAGGGGAGTTAGCTGTTTTTTGCTCAGCATTAACTGGAGCTGGATTAGGGTTCCTGTGGTTTAACAGTTATCCCGCGACTATTTTTATGGGAGATACAGGCGCGCTTTCTCTTGGCGGCGCAATCGCGATTATTAGTGTTTTGATAAAAAAAGAAGTTTTATTGTTAATAGCGGGCGGGGTATTAGTTGTTGAAGCCTTGTCCGTTATTATCCAGGTTGTGTCTTTCAAGACCCGTAAAAAAAGAGTTTTTCTTATGTCGCCGATACATCACCATTTTCAGATAAAAGGGTGGCATGAAGCAAAAGTTACCATGCGTTTTCTGATTGTTGCTGCGATTTTAGCTCTTGTAAGTATTGCAACGCTTAAGGTACGATAAAAGCGTGACACGTAATACGTTTCACGCTACACGAAATTATTGATGTAGGGACAGGCCCCCGTGCCTGTCCGTAATTGAAAAATCCGGGAAGTAAACCGTAGGGACAGGTCTTGCCATGTACCCTGTGTGGTACATGGCCCTTGTGCCTGTCCGGTAAGATGTCGGTTAGCTCCTTACGCCGGTTGACCAGTAGGGGCGGGGTTTCCCCGCCCGGATAAAAACCTATGTGATTAAGAAGAAAGAACATTGATGAAATATTATGTTAAACGTTAAGGGTAAGAAAGTTTTGATTTTAGGGTTTGGTGAAAGCGGATACGCGGCTTCTAAACTTATGTTGAATAAAGGAGCTTTTGTAAAAATCAGCGACAATTCTGATAGTCCGGATGTCTCTGAACGCTTAAAAAGTCTGGATGAATTTTCTGTGAGGTATGAAACGGGCGGCCATACTTCTAGTTTTTGTTCTGACGCTGAAATAGTGGTTGTTAGTCCTGGAATTGATATTGAAGTTTTAAAATCTACGAATTTATTTTCCAAAGAAGCTTTAGTGTTAGGCGAACTGGAGTTAGGATTTTTATTTTGTCCTGCGCCGATTGTGGCAGTAACTGGAACTAACGGAAAAACTACTACAACAGAGCTTATTGGTAAAATATTTTCATGTGCCGGTAAACATACAATTGTATGCGGAAATATTGGAAACCCTTTGAGCGGAGAGGTGGAGTTTCTTACAGAGGACAGTATTGCGGTTGTGGAGGTTAGTTCTTTTCAGCTTCAAACAATAAAGGATTTTCGGCCTAGAGTCGCGGTTTTACTTAATATTACGGATGATCATTATGAGAGGCATGGAAATTACGCGAATTATCAAAAAGAAAAATTTAAAATTTTTAAAAATCAAACAAATAAAGATTATGCTGTTATAAATTCTGTGTTTTTAAATGATCCCATTGTAGATAGTATTAAAAGCCGTATTGTTTATTTTGCTAAAAAAGAAGGTGATATTGTTGTTAACGTTGATGATGGGAGTTTTATTCTCAGGGAAAATGAGATTCTTTTAAAAGGGAGGCATAACAGGGATAACGTTGAGGGCGCTGTTTGCGCGGCGCTGGCAATGGGAATAGATGAAAAGGTTATCCGAAGCTCGGTGTCCGGGTTTAAAGGGTTAGGCCATCGCCTTGAAGGAGTATTCAATTTTAATGGTATTGATTTTATTGATGATTCAAAAGCAACAAATGTTGGTGCAGTTTATTCCGCGTTGGAATCCATAGACAAGAAAGTGGTGCTTATAGCAGGAGGCCGGGATAAAGGCGGAAATTATGATTTGGTTATGCCTTTAGTAAAAGAAAAAGTAAAAGCTATGGTGCTTATGGGAGAAGCACAAAAAAAGATAAAACAGGTTTTTAATGATGTGGTGCCTGTGTTTAGTGTTTCAGGCATGAAAGAAGCTGTGTGTAAAAGTATATCATTGGCAAAGCGTGGGGAAGCAGTTATATTGTCTCCCATGTGTTCCAGTTTTGACATGTTTTCAAGTTATAAAGAACGAGGTAAAGCTTTTCAGGAAGAAGTTAAAAAACAGTATGAAACAGCAAGTGATGAAAAATTAACATAAACTAAAGTTTTCTAAAAAAACATGAAGAATGATTCGAAAATAATTATAATAATAGTTTCGATTCTTTTAATGATCGGGGTAGTGATGATTTATTCTTCAAGTGCGGTTTACGCTTATCGCCAATATGGAAATAGTTTGTATTTTGTGTTAAGACATTTGGTGTATTTAGTTGTTGGATTAAGCGCGGCGGTTTTTTGTATGGCAGTACCGTCTAAAAAAATTGCCGATAACTCCAGGGCTATAATGTTGTGCGTGCTTTTTCTTTTGCTGATAGTTCTTGTTCCTGGTGTAGGAAAAATGGCCGGCGGCGCGCGGAGGTGGATATCTGTTTTTGGAATGAATGTTCAACCTTCGGAATTAGCTAAGTTTGCGCTCATAATTTATCTGGCGGATTTAACTGCCCGCAAAAAATATTTAATTGAGAATTTTAGGCAGGGAATATTGCCGCCGCTTTTTGTTACGGGGCTTACAGCCGGATTAGTACTTTTGGAGCCTGATATGGGAACTTGTGTTTCAATACTTTTTGCGGGAGGCGCTGTTTTATTTGTCTCAGGGTTGAAATTGAAACATTTGGGTTTTATAACGGCATCGGCTTTACCCGCGTTATGTACGGCGGTTATTATTGCGCCGTATCGGATAAAACGCATAATTATAGTTTTTAACCCCTGGAAAGATGCAAAAGGCGCGGGGTTTCAGTTAGTACAGTCTTTTATTGCTTTGGGATCAGGAGGGTTCTGGGGAACAGGGCTGGGGATGTCAAAACAAAAACTTTTTTATTTGCCGGCTTCACATACAGATTTTATATTTTCAATAATAGGCGAAGAGGCAGGTTTTGCGGGCACGGCATTAGTACTTGCGCTTTTTGCGGTTTTAATTTGGGTTTCAATAAGAATTGCGCTTAGACTCCGGAATGTTTTTGCTTCGCGCACAGTTCTTGGAATAAGTATTATAATTGCGTTTGAAGTATTGGTAAATGTGGGAGTATCCACCGGTGTTCTCCCGACAAAAGGGTTGCCGTTACCTTTTATTAGTTACGGCGGAAGTTCTTTGGTTTGTCATCTTGCGGCAATTGGTCTTGTTTTGAATATGGCAAGGGAGGCGGAATAATATGAAAGTCATTCTTGCTGCCGGCGGAAGCGGAGGCCATATTTTTCCGTCAATAGCTTTAGCTGATGAATTAAAAAAGAAAGGGAATACTGATATATTTTTTGTTTCAAGTAAAAGACGTTTGGACAAAAATATTTTTAAAAACAGTAGATATCCGTGTTTTTTTCTGTCTGTAAATCCAATGCCTTTAACTTTTAATGTGTTTAAGTTTGCGGTTTTTGCGTTAAAGTTTTTTGCGGATATTCTTTGTTCGTTGTATATAATTCTGACAGTTAAACCTGATGCGGTTGTTGGTTTCGGAGGTTATTCGTCAGGAACGACTTGTGTGGCGGCAAAGGTATTTGGTGTTCCCATTCTTTTGCATGAACAGAATTTTGCGCCTGGCAGGGCTAATAAGATATTGTGCCGAATAGCAGACAAAGTTGCGCTTAGTTTTGATGGGACGGATAAATATTTCGCGAATGTTAAATCAAAAACGGTTTATTCGGGTAATCCTTTGAGAATAGATACGCTTTTAAAGGATAGGGACGCGGCAGCCAAGAGACTTGGATTATTCCCCGGCATAAAAACAGTACTTATAATGGGAGGCAGTCAGGGATGTTCGTTTTTGAATGAAACTGTTTCCCGGGCGGCAGTAATAATGAATAAAAAAATGCCTCAAAAGTTACAGTTTATACATCTTACGGGAGCAAAGGATTATTTGCGGATAAAACAGTTTTATGAGGAAAATGTAATTCCCGGAAAAGTTTTTTCATTTTTAGAATCGATTTCTGACGCGTATGCTGCGAGTGATCTGGCGGTTACAAGATCAGGTGCGGCAGCGGTTTTTGAGCTTGCGTATTATTCAAGGGCAATGATATTGGTTCCTTATCCTAATCCAAAAAATAATCAAAGGTCAAACGCACGGTATTTTTCAGACAAGAAAGCTGCAGTTTATAAAGAAGAGGGGACATTTTCCTCTGAAAACTTGGCGGAAGAAATTGTTGAGATTTTGTTTAATAAGAACAAACTTTTTGAACTATCACAATCAGCCGGTAGTCTTGCTTGTCCGGATGCCGGGAAAAAATTGGCCGAAGAAGTTTTTAATTTAGCAGTTAAAAATAAATAGAGCAAATATGCAAGACAACATAAAAAAAATACATTTTGTTGGAATTGGCGGTATAGGGATGAGTGCCATAGCCGGGATTTGTCTTGCGGATGGTGATATCGTAAGCGGTTCAGATCTGCGTCCTAATAATCTTACCCGGCGGTTATCCAAAAGCGGAGTGTTAATATATGACGGGCATGATGCGGGTAATGTGGCCAAGGATACGGATATCGTTGTAAAGTCTAGCTGTATTAGGGATGATAACCCCGAAATAGTTCAGGCCGCAAATTCAGGTATTAATGTTATTTCAAGAGGGCAAATGCTTAAAAGCATTATTAATAGAGCGCGGTTTTCCGTTGGGATTACGGGAACACACGGCAAGACTACAACAACGGGTTTGATTTCACATATTTTGTCATATTGCGGAAAAGACCCCACGGTTTTGATCGGAGGTGAAGTGGATTCTTTTAATGGGAATTTTAAATTCGGAGCTTCGGGTATAGTGGCTGCTGAAATTGATGAGAGCGACGGTTATTTTCGAAATATAGATGTAAGTTCCGGTGTAGTTACAAATATTGAAAGAGAACATATCGAAAATTACGGGTCAATGAATAATTTGATAGAAGCTTATAAAGAATTTGTCAGCCGGATAGATAAGCAGGGTTTTTGTGTTTATAATGGTGAAGATGAAATTTTAGACGATTTTGTAAGAAAAAATTCATGTAAAAACATTTCTTTTGGAATAGAGAAAAAGTTTGATGTTTGTGCTAGTAATTATATTTATGATAAAAGTATCGAGTTTGATCTGAAAGCGTTTGGCAGGGGCATGGGCAGGGTTAGATCTTCGCTTATCGGAAGATATAATTTAATGAATATACTGGCGGCAGCAGCCGTAGGTTTGGAAATGAAACTTGATTTCACTCAAATTGCCGATGCCATAGCTTCTTTTAACGGAGTAAAGAGGAGATTTGATATAGTAGGCGAATGCGGTGGTATAAAAATAATTGAAGATTACGCTCATCATCCGACAGAAATAAATGCTGTAATTACAGCGGCCAAAAATTATTCATCGGGCAGGGTTGTGTCGGTTTTTCAGCCGCATCGGTATAGCCGGACAAAGGATTTAATAAAAGAATTTGCTGAGTGTTTTTATTCTACTGATATTCTGGTTTTAACGGATATTTATTCCGCGGATGAAGAAATAAAAGGGGATATTAATGCCGGCGGATTATATAAAGTTTTGGATAAAACGAGATTTGAAAAAACTTTGTTTTTAAAAAAAGAAGACATCCCTGAATCGATTTCAGGAATCGTTAAGAGGAATGATATAGTATTGGTTTTAGGCGCTGGAGATATAAGGCAGATTTCTTCGGAAATTGTCAAAAAAATACAGGGCAGTAGAACTGACTAATGAGAATAACGCGGTAATAAGCGGCGGTCAAATGCTGAATACTAAAATTAAGAAAGAATTAAAAAATATATGTGAATCCGGTGGAGGCCGTGTTTTATTTGATTTTCCGCTTTCAACCTGCAATACAATTGGTGTTGGTGGTAAAGCCGCGGCTTGGTGTACGCCGGTAGATGTGAAAACTTTGCAGAGAATAAAGTTGTTTTTAGATTCTGTTAACGTTCCGGTTATGGTTATTGGTAACGGCAGTAATATATTGATTTCGGATAAGGGAATTGACACGGTTGTGTTGAAATTGGAGGGAGATTTCTTTGAATGTATCAGGATAAAAAAATCTGTTGTTAGGGCAGGTGCCGGAACGCATTTGAGGAGGCTTATAGCGCATTCCTGTTTGAACGGTTTATCCGGATTAGAGGGGCTGGTCGGAATACCTGCTACAATCGGCGGCGCGCTTAAAATTAATGCTTCGCATATAAGCGCCATTTCGGAGAATCTGTTGAAAGTTTTAATACTTAATAGCCGCGGGAAGTTTGAGTGGTTGAAAAAAGAAGAAATAGATTTTGGGTACCGGTATTCTTCTTTTAAAAAACAGGATATAATTGTGCAGGCGGACTTTGATTTTAAAAAAGCGCCTGTTTTAGAAATTAAAAACAAAATGAAAGAGTATTTTTCACTAAAAATGCGGACACAGCCGCTTGGTGCCAAAACATTAGGGTGTATTTTCAAGAATCCGCTGGCAAGTAAGTATACTAGCGGACAGCTTATAGATAAAGCCGGTAAAAAGGGGTTTCAGTGCGGAAACGCGAAGATATCTGAAAAACATGCGAATTTTATTATAAATACCGGACAGGCAACGGCCTCTGATATTAGTAACCTTATACAGAACGTGAAATATGACATAGAAAAAAAGTTTTCAGTTACGCTTGAACCTGAAATTGAAATATTGTGAAGGTAGAGTAACTGGATTATCTTAACGGTCTTGAGCAAAAAAATTTTTGGAAAATAAATAGAAAATTTATAAAGGTGGAGATTCTATGACAGAACTATTTGATATTATTAAACCAAATAAAATAGGTATTTTTGCCGGCGGTAATTCAAGCGAAAGTGAAATCAGCCTTAAAAGCGGAACAGCGGTTTTTGATGTTTTAAAAGCGTCTGGTTTGGATTGTGAATTTTTTAACGTAGAAGAAGATAGCTTGGAAGTATTAATAGCTGGTATTGATATTGACGTTGCATTTATTGCTTTACATGGAAAGCTTGGAGAAGACGGAGTAATACAGCGGTTATTTGAGAATAGGAGGATTCCATATACGGGTTCAGGTCCGGAAGCTTCGGCACTTGCGCTGGATAAAATAACTTCCAAAAACAAATTCAAAGAAATTGGTTTAGTTGTACCGGAACATATTCTTGTTAACGAAACTGATGACGTTTTAACGTTGAACATAGAATATCCCTGTGTTATTAAACCGCGGAATGAAGGATCCAGTGTCGGTGTTTCTATTGTTTCGTCGCAGGATAGTTTTCGCGATTCAATAAAAAATGCGTTTCAATTCGGAAAAGAGATAATGCTGGAACAATTCATTTCCGGCAGAGAATTGACTGTTGGTATTTTAAATGATAGAGCTCTACCCGTGGTTGAAGTGATTGCCGCAAACGGTATATATGATTTTAACGCGAAATATAAATCAAATGAAACCCGATATCTTGTTCCTGCTGAGTTATCTGCTGAATGTACGCGAAGGGTGAAAGAAACCGCGGTTAAAGCCCATGAAATTCTTGGCTGCCGTCATTTTTCAAGGGTAGATTTAATCTTATCTGAGGACGAAAAAATCTTTGTTTTAGAAGTAAATACGATTCCCGGTCTTACGCAAAGAAGTTTATTACCGCTTGCCGCAAAAGAAGCGGGTTTGGATTTTTTTAGTTTATGTGCTAATATGCTTATTGGAGCATTAGGTGAAAAAAATTCTGTTTTTGAACAAAAAAATTATGCAGAAGCAAATAGAAGAATTATGTAGCCAACCGGCTAATGGGTGTAAGGGCTAACCATAAGTAAGGAGGGATAGTGGCAAGAAGAGGTGTTTCAAAGGGGACGCGAAAGAAAGTTTATTCTGAAAACTTTATTGATGAAAAAAAATTTTTAGGTAAAATTATATTGATTACGGCAGTTATTGCGGGTTTGTTAATAGGTACTTGTTTTATTATCCGCAACTATTTTTGTAATAACGAAATTTTTAAGGTAAAAGAAATTTCTGTAAATAAAAATGAGGATAATGTTTTTGAGCTTGATGCAAATAGACTTAACGAATTATATTTAGGCCGCAATATTTTTACAATTAATTTAAACCAGGCAGAAATATTTATAAAAAATAATTTTCCGCAGTTTAAAGAAGTTGAAGTGCGGAAAATTTTCCCCAATATAATAGAACTTAATGTTGTTAGCAGAGTGCCAATCGCGAAAATTGATTTTGGAGATATTGTTATTGATGAAGAAGGAGTTGTGCTTGCTGTCGGTGAAAATCCCGAAAATGTGATAATAATAAAAGGTTTGAAATTTTTTCTTAACATGCCGAAAAAGGGAGAAAAGATAGATAGTAAAGTTTTGAGCAGGGCGTTACTTTTGCTTCGAGGATTAGACCGAGAGATGGGACTGGAAACAAATAATATAGATTTTGTTGATGTTTCTGATCGTAATAATGTTGTATTGAGTATTGCGGATGTAGAAGTAAAAATCGGGAAAAATAATTTTGCACGTAAAATTAACGCATTAAAAGAGATATTAAATGATCCGAATATGAATGTACAGGATTTGAGATATATAGATCTCAGGTTTGAAGATGCGGTTATTTCTTTTAAATAGTGTCTGTATACGTATAAACAGGCTGTGATGTTTTCGTAATTTGCTGTAATGGTTGATGAATAGGTTGGATTATGAATAAATATTTTGCGGCAATTGATACAAAGGCGGATGAAATCAGTGCGGTTGCGTCGAGATGGCGTTCCCCCGGATCATGTGTGTTAGAAGGTTTTTGCAGGTTAAGATGTAAAGGTTTTAAAAAAGGGATGGTTACGGATGCAGCAGAAGCCTCTAATTCAATTGCAGCGGTTTTAGATAAATTAATGCGTAAGACCGGTAAGCATATTCAGAATGTATATGCAACGATAAGTTCTGAATCTGTAAATATTATGCCTTCTTCAGGTGTTGTTTTACTTTCAAAATATGGAAGAGAGGTCACAGAATCAGATGTTAAACGTTGTGTAGAAATAGGGGCAACGGTAAAAATAGGTTTAGATAAAGAACCTTTGCATAAAATTGTTAAGGATTTTTATATTGATGATGAAAGAGGCATAAGAAACCCATTAAACCTGGAAGGTGTAAAACTTGGGGTTGACGTAAATATTTTGACCATCAATTCCTCGGTTTTGAGAAATATGTCGAAGTGTATTGCTCAAGCCGGGTTTGTTCCCGCTGGTTTTGTTTTTTCAGGGCTTGCTTCAGCATATAGGATTTTAAAAGATGAAGATAAAGTTCTGACGGTTGCTTTTTTAAACATTTGTGAAAATTCGACGGAAGTTATGGTTTTTTATCGTGGGATATTAAATGAATGTATTGTTTTTCCAATGGGCGCAAATGATTTTTATTCCCAAGCCAACGAAGTTGAGAAATATAAATTAGAGAGTTTTTGCTCTGAGATTACTAAATTAAAAGAATGGGAAAAATATGAGAAGATTATTGTCCTGGGAGAAGGCAATTTCATGGATGACTTAATAGATTTCTCGGAGAAGTTTTTTAAATTACCGGTTTTTCCCGGAATTTGCCATGTCAGGCCTTTTGAAGAATTACCTCCCGAAAGGGCAGTTTACACCGGGAGTCTTGGGATTTTGGACTATCTTGAAAACGAAAACGCTTGGCGCCGTGGTAATACTAATTTTATTAAAACCAATATTAACAATATAGTACGTTTTATTGACCGCTATTTTTAACTGCAAACGATTCAATTGTCCATTCTTATAACATTTACATTAATTATTATATTATTAGTTCTTCATATTATAATCAACTTTGAGATTGACTATATTTTCTTTTGGGGGCTGAGTAGAAAATCCTGGTGTAACATTGACATCAGGAGCAAATTATGATACTTTTAACCATCTATTAAAACGTAAAACAGAGGAATAGAGAGATGAGTTTATATAAACTTGGTGTTATTGGATGCGGAAATATGGGCGGCGCGATTGTAAGGAGTATTATTGCGCGAAAAATTATTAACCCGGAGTTTGTCTTCTTGAATGATAAAGACAAGAAAAAGTCGGAAAATTTATCGAGAGAAACCAATTGCGAGGATAAAGAGCTGTTATCATTAATACAAGAGTCAAATACTATCATTATTGCGGTAAAACCGCAGGATTTTGATCCTGTGCTTAAACAAATATCTGAAAATATTAAGAATCAAACCATAGTGTCTATTGCAGCCGGTATTAGAATTAAAACTATATTGGATAAAATTGGAAGGCAAATTCCTGTAGTTAGAGCTATGCCGAATATGGCTTCATTTGAGTTAGAGGGAATGACGTGTATTTCTTTTAATGAAAGAGTGAAAAATGCGGATGAAATAAAGAATATTTTTTTTGGTATTGGTGAAGTTCAGGAAATTGATGAAAGCTTGATGGATAGTATTACCGCTCTTTCCGGAAGCGGGCCGGCATATTTGTTTTATTTAGCAGAAGCTATGATTGAAGCCGGGTGCGCGTTAGGTCTTGAAGAGTTTATGGTAAGAAGATTAGTGACGCAAACTTTATACGGATCGTCTGTTTTTATGAAAAACACGGATTTTCTGCCGGAAGATTTGATAAAAATGGTTTCTTCTAAAGGTGGAACCACAGAAGCGGCTTTGTCTGTTTTTACTGAAAATAAAATGAAAAGTATTATAAAAACTGCTATTTTAAAAGCGAAACAGCGTTCGGAAGAATTGTCAGGGGGGTAGTATGTTTATACTTGGGGAATTATTGAAAAGTATCGGTCTTTTGGTGTCTCTTGTATTTAACATTTTGTATTTTGTTTTAATTATCCGGATTATTATTTCATGGGTTGGAGCGGATCCATATAACGAGATTGTGAGAATAATTTACAAGATTACGGATCCAATTTTGGCTCCTTTTCGTGCGCTTCCTTTGCGCGTGGGGGCTATGGATTTTTCTCCGATACTTGCTTTTTTAGTGTTAAGCCTTTTAAAAAGTTTTATTGTGAATGTTATATATCAGATTGCGTATCGGTTAGCCGGTTAGTCAGTCAGTTAGCCGGTTATGTCGAGTGGATCGGCGTAGGGGCGGGGTTTCCCCGCCCTAATGAAAACCGTAGGGACAGGCCCCCGTGCCTGTCCGTAATTGAAAAATCCGGAAAGTAAAACCGTAGGGACAGGCCCCCGTGCCTGTCCATAATTGAAAAATCCGGGAAGTAAAACCGTAGAGACAGGCCCCTGTGCCTGTCCGTAATTGAAAAATCCGGGAAGTAAACCGTAGGGACAGGCCCCTGTGCCTGTCCGTAACATTAATGTACGTGAAACGCACTAAGTGCCACGTGTAACGCGCAACGTAAACATAGGGATACAAAGATATATGAAACTCAAGATAAAGGTGTTTCCCAAATCGTCACGCGAAGAAGTTATTGAACAAGACGGGATTATAAAAGTTCATGTTAAAGCGGCACCTGAAAAAGGCAAAGCTAATAAAGCAGTAATTGCCGTGGTTGCAAAAAAATACAAGGTAAAAAAACGTGATGTTGCAATAATAAGCGGATTAACCGGCAGGAACAAAATATTGGAGGTGGAGATTTAATGGGAAAAATAGGAATAATAGGCGGAAGTGCGCTTTATACAATTGAAGGCTTTGAAACGCGGGAAAGAAAAAAAGTAAAGACTCCGTTTGGGGATCCCTCAGATGAATTTGTACTTGGCACATTTGCCGGGCAGGAATGTGTGTTTTTGCCAAGGCATGGCCATGAACACACAATTCTTCCGTCAGAGCTTAATTACAGAGCTAATATTTATGCTTTTAAAATTTTGGGAGTGGACAGAATTATATCGATTTCCGCTGTAGGCAGTCTTAAAGAAGAAATTCGCCCTTTAGATATTGTTTTAGCGGATCAGTTTATTGACAGGACAAATCAGGGCAGGCAGACTACTTTTTTCGGCGAAGGTATGGTCGCGCATGTTTCTTTGGCCGAACCCGTTTGTCAGGAATTAAAAGAAATCATCTATAATAATAGTGCGGATTTGAATTTAAGGATGCATGATGGGGGAACGTATCTTAACATGGAAGGGCCGGCTTTTTCAACAAAGGCGGAATCATATTTATATAAAAGCTGGGGAGTTGATATTATCGGTATGACTAATATGCCGGAAGCTCGGCTTGCTCGTGAAGCCGGTATTTGTTATGTAACAATTGCTATGGTAACAGATTATGATTCATGGTATCTAGGTCCGGAAATTGAAAATGTTTCAGTGGAAATGGTCATAGCAAACCTTAAAAAAAATATTGAAACAGCTAAAAATATCTTACATAACATAATTCCAAAAATACCAGAGGTTCGAAATTGTATGTGTAAAAACGCGCTGCGTGATGCAATTGTTACTAGAAAAGAAGCAGTTCCGAAAAAAACACTTGAGAAACTAAAGCCTATTTTGGATGGTGTTATTTAAGAAAAACAGTTGATAATTATTGAAATTTAAATCAAGGACATAAAAGCAGATTGTTATGGGACAGAATAATAAAACAGGATATAAAGATACTTTGAATTTGCCGCGTACGGTATTTTCAATGAAAGCGAATCTTCCTCAAAGGGAACCTGAAATTTTAAAATTGTGGAACAGTGAAGATATTTATTCTGCGATTATGAAAAAAAGGGAAAATTCTCAAAAAAGATTTGTTCTTCATGACGGGCCGCCGTATGCAAACGGCCATATTCATATGGGGCATGTGCTTAATAAAATTCTTAAGGATATTTGTATAAAATATTATACAATGAAAGGTTTTTCATCACCGTATGTTCCGGGATGGGATTGTCATGGGTTACCGGTGGAGCATCAGCTTTTTAAAGAACTAAAGATTACAAAACATGATATTGACCAGGTTAAATTTAGAAAAAAAGCCTATGATTACGCAATGAAATATGTAAAGATTCAAGCTGAAGAGTTTAAAAGGCTCGGTATTTTTGGTGAATGGGATAATCCTTATCTGACTTTGACGAAAGGTTATGAAGCGGATATTCTGTATGCTTTTGCCGATTTATTTGAGAAAGGGTATATTTATACAGATCTTAAACCGGTTAACTGGTGTAAAACCTGTGAAACAGCATTAGCTGAAGCTGAAGTTGAGTATGAAGATAAAATATCGCCTTCAATATATGTAAAATTTCAAGTTGAAATAGACCGGCAGAAAAAATTTAAAACTTTTTTTGTTATATGGACTACTACTCCATGGACGCTTTTAGCTAATGCGGCAGTAGCTCTCCATCCTGATTTTGAGTATTCTTTTGTCAAAACAGGCGAAGAAATCTGGATTATGGCGAAAGATATGGTTAAAGGTATTATGGAGAAGCTTAAAGTGGTTGATTATCATGTTTTGGAAGAAAAGCCGGGTAAGGTTGTTGCTGAAGAAATACCGATCGCGAAACATCCTTTTATTGATCGTGATTCAACAATTGTACTGGCGGATTATGTTACCAAAGAAGAAGGAACTGGTTGTGTACATACGGCTCCGGGGCATGGGCAGGATGACTATATTACCGGAAAAAAATATAATTTACCGGTTATTATGCCGGTTGAAGCTACGGGAAAATTCAGCGCTGATTCCGGGGAATTCGCCGGGCAAAATGTGTTTGAGGCAAATAGAGATATAATAGAAAAGCTTCGCAGAGAAAATATGTTAATTAAAACGGAAGATATAAAACATTCATATCCTCATTGCTGGCGTTGTAAGGAACCTATAATATTTAGAGCAACAAAACAATGGTTCATGAAGATTGATCATAGTGATCTTCGCGAGAAGATGGATGAAGTTATAAATAAGGATGTTAAATGGATACCTTCTGCTGCAAAAGATCGGATAAGCGCGATGGTTGCAACCCGGCCTGATTGGTGCCTTTCAAGGCAAAGGTATTGGGGGGTACCAATACCTGCGTTTCAGTGCGCTTCGTGCGGTGAAACATTTACAAATTCAGCTATTATAAGGAAAATTGCTGATTTAACGCGCGAGAATGGGGCGGATGTGTGGTTTGAAAAATCCGTAAAACAAATATGCCCTGAAAACACGGTTTGTATAAAATGCGGGAGCAGCGAATTAATTAAAGAAAATGATATTCTTGATGTGTGGTTTGATTCAGGGGTTAGCCATAAAGCTGTGCTTGAGGCCAGGAAAGGGCTAGGGTTTCCAGCTGATTTATATTTAGAAGGTTCTGATCAGCATCGCGGGTGGTTTCAGTCCGCGCTTATTACGGCCATGGGAATAAAAGGAAAAGCGCCATATAAGGAAGTGCTTACTCATGGGTTTGTGGTTGACGGAGAAGGCAAAAAAATGTCAAAGTCCATTGGTAATGTAATCAGTCCGGCACAGGTTATGAAAAAGTACGGAGCTGATATATTGCGGTTATGGGTGGCTTCGAGTGATTATGTCGGGGATATTAAGCTTTCTCAGGAAATTCTGGAACGGCTTGCAGATGGGTATAGAAAGATACGGAACACATTCAGGTTTTTGTTAAGTAATTTGTATGATTTTGATATTTCACAAACTATGGTAAAAACAGACGATTTGATGGAGATAGATAAATGGATGTTATCAAGGCTTTCGGGGTTAGTTGAAGAAGTTGCAGGGCATTATGACAGATATGAGTTTTATAAAGTTTATCGGGCTGTGTATAACTTTTGTGTTTATGAAGTAAGCGCGTTTTATCTTGATGTATTGAAAGACGTTTTATATGTTGATGCTCCAGATTCTCGGGCAAGACGTTCGGTTCAGACAATTATCAGCAGAATATTGGATACTTTGGTGAGGGTCATGGCGCCGATTATTTCGTTTACCACAGAAGAAGTTTGGAGTGTGATAGGACTTGAAAATAAAGAAAAAAGCGTGCATATGGCCTTTTGGCCGGAAGATCTTTCAGAATGCAGGAATAGCACGCTTGATGCCAAGTGGGAACGCATATTGGAACTTAGAAACGGGGTTATGAAACTACTTGAACTTAAAAGAGAAAACAATTTGATAGGAAGTTCTCTCGAAGCTTCAATTGAGTTTTATTCAGGAGATCAGGATACGCAAGATTTTATAAAAGAAAATCTTGCGTTATTTGCAAGTATTTTTAAAGTTTCACAAGTATTTGTTTCAGAGAAAGATAAAGAAGGAATGGAAATGGTTCCAGGGGCTATTAATATAAAAGCTATTGTAAAAAGGGCTCTTGGAGAGAAATGCCAAAGATGCTGGAATTTCAGCGAAAGTGTTGGTGATAATAAAGATTATCCGGATTTATGTCAACGATGTTTTAACGTAGTTGTCGAAAGGAGTAATAATGGTTAAGAAAAAGACCGCAGGAAAAGGGAAAGCTTTTACTGCAAAACAGCTTCAGGCTATAAGGAAGAAATTGGTTAATGAAAAGGCTAAAATTTTGGAGGAACTGATAAGCCTTAAAGGGGATTCTTTGAATAAATCTTTCAAAGACGCTTCAGGAGATCTTTCAGGGTATTCTTTTCATATGGCTGATATGGCAACGGATCTTTATGACCGGGAATTTTCTTTGGAATTAGCTGAAGGTGAAAGAGAACGGCTTTATGCTTTGGATGACGCGATAAAGCGTATTGATAATGGTGAATACGGTATATGTGATTATTGCGGCGAATCTATTTCAAAACAGCGCTTAAGCGCGATGCCGGAAGCGGAATATTGTATTGAATGCCAGGAAAAAAACGAAAAATCTTCGAAACGATAGTGTGTTATTATATTTGCGCGTTAATAATATGTTTCTTGGATCAGGCTTTAAAAGCCTGTGTTAAAATGTTGGTAACGGAAGGGTCGAGTATTTCCGTAATTGACAGGTTTTTTTATGTGACGCTTGTACATAACAAGGGTACAGCGTTTGGCCTGTTCAATAGATATCCTTATTTGTTTGCCGGTATTACTGCCTGTGTTGTTGTCTTTATCATTTATTTTTTAGCTAGGAAAAAGCAGGTATTAAATGTTTATGAAAAAATATCGCTTTGTTTTATTCTTGGAGGCGCTGGCGGTAATCTTATTGATAGAATCCGGTACGGATATGTAATAGATTTTATTGATTTTAGGATATGGCCTGTTTTTAATCTGGCAGATAGTTTTATAACCTGCGGCGCCGTAATCCTTATTTTTTCTATGCTTTTCAAAAAAGAACATTAATTTTTTTAAAGCATAAAATATGTAATTGACTAAGACAGGAGATTAATGCACCGTGTTTTTTTACAAATAGGACCTGTTACTTTTTATTCGTACGGTTTGTGCGTAGCGATAGGGTTTTTGATGTCAGCGTTTTTTTTGCTTCGCGGTGCGAATAAATACACTGAAATTTCAAAAGGAACCATTTTAGATTGTCTAATAACGCTTTTAATTAGTGGATTAATTGGCGGGCGTCTTTTATATGTGTGTATTAATTGGGAATATTATTTGCGTTTTCCTTTAAGGATATTAATGTTTCACGAAGGAGGCCTTGCGTTTCAGGGAGCTTTAATTGCCGCGGTTTTTTCCGGTATTATTTTTTGCCGTGTAAAAAAAATATCATTTTGGAAAATGAGTGACCTGATTGTCCCGTATATTGTCCTGGGGCAGGCTTTCGGGCGAATAGGATGTTTTTTTAATGGATGTTGTTATGGGAAAATTATTCAAAACGGGTGGAGGGTTATGTTTCCCGGTGAAGATGTATGCAGAATGCCGGTACAGCTTTATTCGAGCTTGGTTCTTTTTTTAATATGTTTTCTATTGTTGCAATTGAGGCGGTATCGTTTATTTCAAGGTAGCATTTTTGCTTTATATTTAATTTTATATGGCATTGTTCGCTTTTTTATGGATTTTTTAAGAGGAGACAATCTTGTATTGGTTTGGGGCATAAAACTTTCCCAGGTTATTGGGTTGGGTACTTTTCTGATCGGGCTGGCTCTCTTTGTTCTGTTACAAATTTATTGGGCGGGGAAATCCCGCCCCTAGCGGTAAACCGAGTGTTTTTAAAGAGGTGAAATGGAAGAATTTGACATAAAAATTGAGGAGGCAGAAGCTGGCCAACGGCTGGATAAATGTCTAACGGATAAACTTGGCAAAGAATATTCGCGGACATATGTGAAGTTTTTAATTGATAGTGGATTTGTTTTGGTGAACTCAAAAAACGTAAAAGCGCATTACATTATCCGCGAAGGGGACAAAATTTTTGTCCGAATTGTTGATACGCCTCAGAACGAAAATTTAGAGGCGGAAAATATTCCTTTAAACATTATTTATGAAGATGAATGGCTTATTGTGATTGATAAGCCTTATGGTATGGTTGTTCATCCGGGAGCAGGGACAAGGAATGGGACGTTGGTTAACGCTCTTCTTTTTCATTGCGGTAAACTTCCGGATACTGGTAATGAATCACGTCCGGGAATTGTCCATCGTTTAGATAAAGATACGTCAGGGGTTATGGTCGCCGCAAAAAATTCCAAGGCATTAAGGTCGCTCGCTAAACAGTTTCAAAAGCGGGCTGTTAAAAAAAATTATATTGCATTTGTTAAAGGCCGATTAGAATTGGATAATGGCATTATTGAAGCGCCGTTAGCTAGAAATAAGACAGACCGAAAAAAAATGCAAGTTGAACATCTGGAGGGGAAAGAGGCGCGTACTATTTATCATGTTCTAAGGCGCTATAATAAATTCACTGTGGTAAGATTAGAACTCTTAACAGGGAGGACCCATCAAATCCGCGTACATATGAAGTATTTGGGGCATCCCGTATTAGGAGATGCCAAATACGGCATGGATAAAAGCGCGAAAAGGCAAGCCTTACATTCTGAAAAACTGGGGTTTTCTCATCCTGAAACCGGAAAATATATGGAATTCAGTTCACCAATGCCGGATGATATGAAAGAAATAATTGAAAACGCTGCTAAAAGTGGCTAGTAAAAAGATAACGTGTTATATCTCTGAAATGTAATTTAAAAATTTAATAGTTGAGGAAAAATGGATTGGGAAATTAGCAAAAACACAAATGGGTTAAAAGGAGAAATAGAAGTTCCTCCGGATAAAAGTATTTCACACAGAGCTGTGATATTGGGGGCGCTTTCAAATAACCGGTGCCGTGTGTCGAATTTTCTTTTCAGTGATGATTGTATAAAAACTTTGGAATCTTTTAGAGCCATGGGTATAAAAATAGAACAAGAGGGTTCAAATATTACTGTTTTCGGAAAAGGGCTTATGGGGTTAGAAGCGCCTTTAGACACGTTGTATTTAGGTAATTCCGGGACAAGTATGAGAATATTATCAGGGGTATTGGCCGGTCAGAGTTTTGGTACGATTTTGACCGGTGATGATTCTTTAAATAGTCGGCCAATGGATCGGGTTATTAAACCTTTGTCAAAGATGGGCGCTATAATTAAACCAATGGAAGGCGGTAGTCACGCTCCGCTTAAAATTGAGGGAAAAAGCAAGCCTTTAATGCCGATTAATTATAAAATGCCCATGGCAAGCGCGCAGGTGAAATCATGTGTACTAATTGCAGGGCTCTATGCTCAGGGGGTAACCTCAGTTACAGAACCTTTTCAATCCAGAGATCATATGGAAAGGATGCTTGAATATTTTTCAGCGAACATAAAAAGAAAAGGCCTGACAACCGGGATTTTGGGATTAAAAGAACTTGTTCCAAAAGATTTTACGATTCCGTCAGACATATCAAGCGCGGCATTTTTTATTGTGGGCGGAGTTTTAATAAAGGGATCACAAATTGTTTTTAGGAATGTCGGGTTAAATCCTACACGCGCAGGCCTTATAAATGTTTTGAAGAGGATGGGGGCAGACATTAAGATCATGAATTATAAAGACGAGCTTGAGCCTATCGGCGATTTAAAAGTAGGCTATTCCATATTAAAGGGGACAATTATAGAGAAACATGAAATACCACTTTTAATTGATGAAATTCCAATTCTTTCGCTTGCGGCAGTTTTCGCATCAGGAAAAACTGTAGTTAAAGGAATAAATGAGCTTAAGGTGAAAGAAACTGACAGGGTGAAAAGTATTGTCAGCAATTTTAAACGCATGGGAATTAGTGTTGAGGAACAAGGAGAAGATTTAATTATTACAGGCGGTTATAAGATATTAAAATCAGCTGAATTTGACAGTTTTGGAGACCATCGGATTGCCATGACAATGGCAATAGCAAGTTTGCTTACGGATGGAGAATGTATTGTAAAGAATGCCGGTTGTACAGATACGTCTTATCCGGGTTTTCTGAAGCAGTTTCAAAAATTACAATAAAAAGAAGAAGAAATATTGGAAAAAGAGTTTTGAGTATGTACTAAAAACTCTTTTCTAACACTTAATTATGAAAATAATTAAGAAAATAATTTGACAAAAAGAATTTTATCTGTTACTATTCTATCAACTTTAAAAAATGATCCTACCACAATAAGTAATATATATAAAAATATATGATACGAACAAAACTTAAAAAATATTATGACAATCTACTAGGCCTTTTTTCCAGTGACATGGGAATTGATTTGGGTACGGCTTCTACTTTAGTGTATCTTAAGAATGAAGGAATTGTTTTGTGTGAACCTTCTGTTGTTGCTATTGAAGCAGGTACTTCCAAGGTTTTGGCAGTTGGTGAAGAAGCTAAACGTATGTTGGGAAGAACTCCCGGAAATATT
The DNA here is from genome assembly GCA_043812935.1 of Candidatus Omnitrophota bacterium. GTDB lineage: Bacteria > Omnitrophota > Gorgyraeia > Tantalellales > Tantalellaceae > JBDRNE01. The sequence continues at coordinate 20,978 of JBDRLO010000059.1, read as the reverse complement.
ATTGCAATTCGGCCCATGAGAGACGGTGTTATTGCGGATTTTGAAATAGCGGAAAGTATGCTAAGATATTTCATAAAAAAGGTGCATAATTCCCGCCGGTTAGTGCGGCCAAGAATGGTTATTGCTGTTCCGTCAGGGATAACCGAAGTTGAGAAACGTGCGGTTAAAGATTCAGCTTTACATGCCGGCGCAAGAGAAGTGTATATGCTTGAAGAACCTGTCGCGGCTTCGATCGGGGTCGGGCTTCCAATCCAGGAACCTTCCGGAAATATGATAATTGACATTGGCGGCGGTACGACTGAAATGGCGGTCATATCTTTAGCTGGTGTGGTTTTCTCAAAATCTATTCGCATTGGCGGAGATGAAATGGATGATGCCATTATCAATTATTTGAAACGCACCTATAATCTTATGGTGGGGGAAAGAACAGCTGAAGAGATAAAGATACGTATAGGTTCTGGATATCCTCTGGAAGAAGAAATGACAATGGATGTTAGGGGACGTGATCTTGTCGCGGGTTTGCCGAAAATGGTAAATATTACAAGTGAAGAAGTTCGTGAAGCACTTTCAGAGCCAATAGCTCAGATAGTTGAGGCGGTACGGATTACATTGGAAAGAACGCCTCCGGAATTGTCAGCCGACCTTATAGAAAAAGGTTTAATTCTTGCCGGCGGAGGATGTCTTCTTCGGGGATTAGATAAGTTGATATCGGAAGAGACTAGTTTACCTGTTCATTTGGCTGATGACCCATTAACCGCAGTTGCATTAGGTACAGGTAAAGTTCTAAGCGAATTGAAGTATTTAAAAAGGTTAACTGTTGGTTCAAGCCACCAAAAATAAATGGTAAATTTTCAATAAATAAACGGTAGTTTTTCAATGTGTATAGATTTTTTTCAAAAAAAAGAAACAGATTATTAGTTATTTGGCTTAGCGGCCTGATTTTGCTTTTCATTTTTATCCCTTCATTTTTCCTGAACGTAAAAAATTTTTCCATAGCAGTTATTTCTTTTCCCATAAAACTTTATTCTAAAACCGGCGGATATTTTCATTCTAAAAAAGATCTTTATGAAAAAAATACGTTTTTAACTGACAAAGTTAAGCAACTTTCTCTTCACATAGAACGCTTTAAAGAACTGCGAGATGAAAATATTCGTCTGCGTAAACTTTTGAATTTTAAAGAAAACATAAAATTTGATACAATCTCAGCGGAAGTTATAGCTCGGGATCCCAGCAAGTGGATGGCATCTTTTATGATTGATAAAGGAGTCGTGGATGGAGTATTAAAAGATTCCGCGGTTTGTTCGGCCGATGGGTTATTGGGGAAAGTTATAGAACCCGGACAGCAGACGAGTTCCGTAATGTTGATAACCCATCCAAGTTTTCGAGCCGGTGGTATTTTGAAAAAAGCGCGGATTAACGCAATTGTCATGGGAGCAGGTAATGGTATAGTGAAAATGCTCTATCTTCCAATAGACGCGGAAGTGAAAAAAGGTGACATAGTTACGACTTCAGAATATAGTAAAATATTTCCAAAAGGCATAACAATAGGAACAATAGAGTTTGCAGGCAAGAGTAAAAACGGTTTATATAAATACGCGATTATTAAACCTTCCGCAAATCCTTTCGATCAGGAAGAAGTTTTGTGCATAAAATAGTTGTGCCACATGTTATGTGCGGCAGCTTACGTGTTTTGAGGAAGAAGACGACAGAAACCGTAAAGGCCAGGCATGCCTGGCCTTTACAACAATAAAAAAGTTATTTTTATCGGACAGCTGTGCTTAAATGAGCTGAAAAATGGGACAAGAAATGAAAAAAAATTTGGCATTATACATAAGCATGTTGAGCTGTATTTTTGTTCAGGTTTTTTTAATGCGCCGTGTTTTATGGTTTCCGGATATTATTTTACTTATGGTAGTTTTTGCGGGTATTTTTCTTGATGTTTTTGACGCGGTAATTTTTGGGATTACGGCTGGATTTTTCAGCGCGTGTTTTTCGGTCGACATGATGATTCCGGGTATTATTATTTTTCCTATCAGCGCTTTAGCCTCTGCGCTATTGGCAAAAATGTTTTATAAACAAAATTTTGCCGTACAAAGTTTAATTTCATTTGCGGTTATTATTTTGGTAATTGGTCTGCAGACTTGTTATTTTAATGTTGTTTTGCATAATACTCTTGAATTAGTTTTGCCGGTATCGGCTAATTGGAAGCAAGTTGTTGTTACTGTTTTGTTTTCTCCGATTTTTTTTATGTTTTTGAAGATTGTTTTAAGGATAAAGGAGTAGTTAAGAATCTTTTTTCTTTTGTGGTCAAATAATGGAAACTAAATACGTTAATAAAATTAAATTGCGGATACAAATATGCGGATAGGTATTTTTAGTCTAATATTAGTTATTGCTATGGTAGTACTTTTGTCAGGAGTAGCATATCTGCAGATAGGTATTCATGAAAGATATAGAGTAATGTCTGAAGGAAACCGGCTTAAAGTGCTGCCTTTAATGGCACCGAGAGGCAGTATTCTGGACAGAAAAGGCAGAGTGTTGGTTGAAGACATATTAGCGTTCAATGTGTCAGTTATATATTACCGGATAAAAGATGTAAACGCTTTAGCCACGGAGTTAAATTCAATTTTTGAAATACCGAACGATAAGATGATCGCGAGAATAAAAGAAAGCAGGAAAACCCCGTATTCTCCAGTTTGTATCGTTGAGGATATTGGAATGGAAAAAACCGTGCATATGGAAGAACTTGGGATGAATCATCCTGATTTGGTTCTTCAAGTTTCAGCAAAACGTAAATATAAGTATGAGGAAACAGCTTCGCATATATTGGGATATGTGGGGCTTATTAACCGTTCGGAATTGAATAAATTAAAACATTACGGGTATAGGATAAACGATTTTGTCGGCAGGGACGGGGTTGAAAAATATTATGATGATTATTTAAGGGGAAAACACGGTGGAAAACAAATAGAAGTTGATCATAGAGGCAGAGAGACAGCTACATTAGGTTTCCGGGAACCTCTTCCCGGCAGGGATATTTATTTGACTATTGATCTGGATTTGCAAAAATACTGCGAAAATTTAATGGACGGCAGAAAAGGAGCTATTGTGGCAATGGATCCGTCGTCTGGAGCTGTTTTAGCAATGGCAAGCTCGCCGGCTTATGATCCGGAAATTTTTATTGATAAGGAAAAGAGAAAAAAAATAAAAAGTGTGTTGTCTGATCACGAGTATCCTCTACTTAACAGGGCTATTTCCGGAGTGTATCCACCCGGGTCGGTATTTAAAACAATAACTGCTGTAAGTGTTTTAGAGGGATCCAAAGCAACGACAGAGACAGTTGTTAATTGCCCGGGAAGTTTTACTCTGGGCAAAACTTCTTTCGCGTGTTGGCGGGAGAATGGGCATGGTGACCAGGTTTTACAGGACGCTTTAAAAAATTCATGCAATGTTTATTTTTTTAAAATGGGACTTCTTGCAGGGGCGGATAAAATATCTGAATTTGCCGGAAAGTTTGGGTTTGGCTCTTTTTCCGGAATAGATCTTCCCGGAGAACGTAATGGAACATTGCCTTCATCCGAGTGGAAACGTAAAAATATGAATAAAAAATGGTATAAGGGTGATACCGTAAATTATTCAATTGGACAAGGTTATCTTTTAACTTCACCTATCCAGGTTGCGCGTATGATGTCTGTATTTGCGAATGGAGGGTATTTAGTGAAGCCTTATGTTGTTGAACGCGTAGATGATGTTCATGTGAACAGTGGCGAAAAAGTTTTTTTGGACATTTCTCCTAAAACAGTTTCCAATATAAGAGAAGGATTAAAAGAAGTAGTTAACGGGTACCGGGGAACAGGTTTTAAAGCGAAGCAAAAAGATTTTATAGTTGCCGGAAAAACCGGGACCGCGCAAACATCAAGACACAAAAATCATGGCTGGTTTGCGGGTTTTGCTCCATTTTCTGAAGCAAAACTGACAGTAGTGGTATTTGATGAATTTGGCGGCAAAGGCGGGTATTATGCCGCAAAAACATCCGGTGAGGTTTTTAAAAAGGCAAAAGAGTTGGGCATTATTTAATGAAGTTTTCAGCAGAAGTTTGAATATATATAAACTTTATACTATGCAGCAATTTTGAAAGAATTTTTAAACGGTAAAATCGAGAGAAAAGTAAGAGGTATGATATTATGAGAGCGGCCAAAGGACGTGTGGATAAGGTTTTATTATTCGCGGCGGTATTAATAGCCTTTCTAGGTGTTTTTTTTGTACATAGTGCTACATGGGATTGGCAGAATGACGGGCATGGTTTGGATTCATTGGTGATAAAACAGGCTGTGTGGGTGCTTATAGGTTTAGTTTTTCTTATTATATTGGCAAGGATGGATTACTTAAAAATTTTGAATTATGTTTATATAATATATATTTTTAATCTTGCGGCTCTTGTTTTTCTTTTGGTATTTGGCGGAGAACGTTATGGCGCGCGCCGGTGGATAACTCTTGGGCCTGTTTCATTACAGCCTTCGGAATTTATTAAAATAACAATAATATTGGTGTTGGCAGTGTTCTTAGGGGAAAGACGTGAAAAGATAGGCACTCTAAAAACTTACGTAAATTCCATTATTTTAATTATGCCGGCGGTTGTTTTAATCTTTCTTCAGCCGGATTTAGGAACCGCGTTTGTTCTTTTTCCAATTCTCTTTTCCGTACTTTTTATATGCGGGGCAAAAGTAAAATACATATTTTGGAATATTGCGGCAGGGCTTGTAAGCCTTCCATTCTTTTGGGCATTTTTAAAAGATTACCAGAAAAACAGGCTTATGGTTTTTATGAATCCTAATCTGGATCCATTAGGAGCGGGATATACTATAATCCAGTCAAAAATAGCGGTTGGTTCGGGCGGAATGTTTGGAAAAGGATGGTTATGTGGAAGTCAAAGTTATTTAAAATTTCTTCCGGAACGGCACACGGATTTCATTTTTTCCGTTATTGGCGAAGAATGGGGTTTTGTCGGGGCGCTTGCTTTGGTGGGGGTATATGCGGTTATTATTATGAGGGGAATACGTATCGCTTCAAATAGCACCGATATACAGGGAAAAGCTATTGCTGTTGGTGTTGTAATGCTGATATCGTTTCAGGTTTTTGTGAATATTGCCATGACAATCGGATTTATGCCGGTAGTGGGGCTTCCTCTTCCGGCAATAACTTATGGGGGATCAAATACAATAGTGACGCTTATGGGTGTGGGACTTTTGCTTAGTATAAGCCGGAGGATCGAGTGAAAACAATGAATTTTTGATATGCAGGACATAACAAGGAAAGGCGGCTTGTGGAAAAAGATATTAAAAAAATATTAGATAGGGTTCAAAAACCCGGACGTTATTTAGGCGGAGAAATTAATAGTGTGTGTAAAGATTTTTCGGATAATAAAGTGGCGGTTCTTTTGGCATATCCGGATGTATATGAAGTCGGCATGAGTTATTTAGGCCTGCGTATTTTATATCATCTGCTTAATGAACAGGACGATATTCTTTGTGAACGTGTTTTTATGCCGTATGAAGACATGAAGCAGGAGTTAGATAGAGCAGGTAAAAAACTTTTTAGCCTTGAATCAAAAAAAAAATATGAGTGAGTTTGACATAGTTGGTTTTTCCCTTTCATACGAACTTACATACACCAATGTTTTAGATATGTTGCGAGCCGGCGGAATAACGGTTTTATCGGAGAAACGCAGCCAAGAGGAACCTTTGGTTATAGCGGGAGGGGCGTGTTGTTATAATCCCGAACCAATGAGCAGGTTCATTGATGTGTTTATTGTCGGAGACGGAGAGGAATCTTCTTTAAAGTTTGTAGACAGATACAAAAAGCTTAAAAAAAAGGGTTTAAACAGAAAAGAACTTATAAAATCCTTTTCGGGATTAGAAGGGGTATATGTTCCTGCTCTTTATGAGGAAAAGTATTGTGATAATAAATTTTCGGGGTTAGAACCTGTTTCAGAAGATGTGCCGTGTGTAATAAAAAAAGTATCAGTTAAAAACTTTGAAGAGAGTTATTATCCCGCGAAACAAATAGTTCCTTTTGTGAAAATAATCCATGATCGTATGGTAGTTGAAATTATGCGGGGTTGTCCTAACCAGTGCCGTTTTTGCCAAGCAAGTAGCATAAACTATCCGGTAAGAATTAAAACTCCTGGTAAAATACGGAAAATATGCAGGGATACCTACAAAAATACGGGTTATGAAAATATCGCGCTTTTGTCTCTTTCAAGCATTAATTACCCATATTTGAAAGATGTAATTTCCGGTTTAAATAGTGATTTCAAGGGTGAAGGTGTCGGGGTTTCTATCCCCTCATTGAGAGTCGATGAAGCGTTCTATGAACTTCCGGAAATGATAGCCGCAATTCGAAAAACTGGTTTGACATTCGCGCTAGAAAGCGCGGATGACGGGTTGAGGAAGTCTTTGGGGAAAAAAATTGATTTGCAGGTTTTTTGTAAATCAGCGGAAATGGCATTTAAACATGGATGGCAGAGAATGAAATTATACTTTATGGTTGGGTTTCCCGGCGAGTATGAGGATGAAGTTGACAAAATCATAGAGATAGCCCAAAAACTTTCTATTTTAAGAAAAAGGGTAGCTTCAAAGAGCGCGGAAGTAAAAGTCAGCGTTAACGCTTTTATCCCAAAACCGCATACTGCTTTACAATGGCTTGGAATGGGTGATAAAGAAAGTTTGTTAAAAATACGACGCAAATTAACGGCAAGTTCGTCAAAAAAGGTTAAGTTTGAATTTCATAATATTGATCAATCAATAGTGGAAGCTTGTTTAGCTCGCGGAAACAGGAAAATTTCAGATGTTATATATGAAGCCTGGCTTAAGGGAGCCAAAATGGACGGTTGGACGGAATTTTTTAGTTTTAAAATTTGGGAAGACGCGTTTGAGCAAAATGGAATTAATATTTATGAGTATGCGTGCGGCAGGTATTCTTTAAATGATGTATTGCCATGGGCGCATATAAAAATTGAACGGAATGAAGAATATCTACGGAAGGAGTTTAAAAACAGCGGTTTTTAAAACGTATAATCTTCTCATGTCCATCTGATAAAAATTTTGTTATACGCCGGTTTTATTAGGGGCAACTTATAAATTCAGATTTTAATTTTAGTTTTCCATTTTGACTTTCCAGAAGGTGTAATGTATATTTGTATAGTCTATTATTAATTATATCTATTTATATATAAGACATTTCTATAATCGTTAGAGGGAGGTGTTTTGTGGCGAAACCTAAAGAAACAAATTCAGGATCAGCTCGAAAAGGAGTAAGGTATAAACTGTTGGTGGCTGTTTCGCTTATGTCAATTATACCTTTTTTAGTGTTGGCATATATACTTACTAATTATGTTTTTGATGCTCCGGAACGGATATTCCAGGCTACTCTTATTGTGGTTTTTGCTTTGTGGCTCGCGGCTGCCGGATATATGCTTGCAAAAAGAATAATTGTTCCTATTATCGGATTAGCAGTGGAAGCAAAAAATATTGCTAATGGACGTTACGATTCGAAAGTTATAATTAATCGAGATGACGAATTAGGCGATATAGCGAACGCGGTTAACACCATGACATCGAAAATCCGTAATTATATTGGAGAATTACAGGAATACAGCGAGAAAACAGCATCTTTAAATCTTCAGATACACAAGAAAGTGCTTACTTTGACTAACTTAATGCAGTTGGGAGATCTGATAAGCGCGGGTAATGAATTCAGTGAAATTTCGGATTTTGCCGCTGATAAGATAGCAAATGAGATATATGGCGGGTTTTCTGCGGTTTTTATTAAGGAAGATTCATCAAAATATGTTTTAAAAGCGGTACATAACAATTCAGGCCAAGATTTACAGGCAAAAAAGCTTGAAGAGCATATGTTGTCAGTTGAAAAATTTTTAATTGAAGAAGAATATATTGCAATAGATTCACAGGCTTTAAAGAAACCGTGGCAAAAGGAAATGAAGGATGAATTAGGGAATATGAACTTAATATTTTTCCCGATAAAGATATCAGAAAATATTGTAGGAATTATTGTGCTGGGAAGTTTTACCAAAGGAACCGTGTTTGAGGATGAACAAGTGGATATGCTTAGAGCTTTTGAGAAGGAAATCGGGTTAGCTTATCAAAGCGCGCAGGTGTTTAAAAAAGTAAAAAGCTTAGAAATTGTTGATAACATTACGGGGCTTTATACGTTATCGTATCTTGAAGAACGTTTAAATGATGAAATTAATAGAGCTGTTTATTACCAAAGGCCTTGTTCTCTGATTATGGTTGAAATAGATGATTTCGATGAGTATGCCAATTATTATGGAGAAGAAAAGACAAAGCAGGTTTTAAGGCAGGTGGGTAAACTCCTTGGAGGGATTATTCCCTCAGTAGGTAAAATCGCGCGTTCTGATGATGGTGAATTCGGGATTCTTTTACCGGAAATAAATAAGAGAGAGAGTCTTGAAATGGCCGAGGAAATACGAAAAAAAATTGAAACTATGAAAATTTCTTCATCACAAGATGATCGAATTACGGTGAGTATCGGAGTAAGTGAAAACCCTATTGACGGTGTTAATGGTAAAGACATTATAAAGAAAGCCCGACATTACGCGGATACAGCGAAAAAAAGCGGGAAAAACAAAGTGTTGGGTGAGGGATAAGAGCGTAACACGTTGCAGGTAGCATGCTACCTGTTTTAGGGTATGCATAAAACGTGCAGCGTGAAACGCGTACACATAATTATGGAGTTGATAAAATGAGAGAAGACATACAAAAAATACTAAAAGAAATGCCGGAGAAAAATGCCTCAGATCTTCATATAGGAGCGAATTCAGTTATGCATTACCGCATAGATGACAGGCTGGTGAATATTGAGGATAAAACATTGTCTCCCGCGGAAGCTAAAGCAAATATATATGAGTTGATGACAGACGCACAAATTGAAAAATTTGAAAAAGAAAAAGAACTTGATTTCTCAATAGCAATAGAAGGTGTGGCCCGGTACAGGTGCAATGTTTTTCTTCAGAGGAATAATGTCGGATGTGCGGTTCGACTGATTCCGCTTAATATCATGACTTTAGATGAGTGCGGATTACCTGTGGATGTTGTAAGAAGTTTTTGTAACGCACAAAGAGGCTTGGTTTTAGTAACCGGGGCTACGGGAAGCGGGAAATCAACTACTTTAGCGGCCATGGTGGATGAAATTAATAATAACCGTGATTGTCATATTGTTACGGTGGAGGATCCCATAGAATTTGTGCATAAAAACAAGAAAGCTATTATTGATCAGCGGCAATTGATGGATGACACTTTTTCTTTTTCGGAAGCTTTACGGCATGTTCTCCGGCAGGATCCTGATGTAATCCTTATAGGTGAGTTAAGGGATTTGGAAACGATACAGCAGGCAATGATAATTGCGGATACCGGTCATTTGGTTCTAGGGACTTTGCATACATCGGACAGTATTCAGACTATAAATCGTATTGTTGATGTTTTTCCGGCTCATCAGCAGAGTCAGATACGGACACAGCTTTCGTTTGTTTTAGTCGGGATACTTTCTCAGCAGCTTATACCACGAATGGACCAAAAAGGCAGGGTATTGGCAGCGGAGATTCTGATATCAACACCGGCAGTAAAGAGTATGATTCGCGATGCAAAAGAACATCAAATATATTCAATTATACAGACATCTCAAAAATATGGGATGCGTACAATGAATCAGGCACTATCGGAACTTTACCGTAAAAAACTTGTGTCATATGATGAGGTATTATCCAGGTCATCAGATGTGGAAGAGTTATTGAAATTGATTGGATAGAATAAATGGGGCCAGACCTCGAAAATCGAAAATACAATGTATTTTCGATTTTCGAGGTCTGACCCCATGAATAAGGAGCAGAAGTGACGGAAAAACGTGTATGGGAAAAATTAGGCCAGATTTTGCAAAGAAATAATGTTATTTCAAAAGAACAACTAAAAATGGCGCTTGATTTGCAAAAAAGAGAGGGCGGCCTTTTAGGCGAAATTTTGATTAAACTTGGATATGTAAGTGAACGGGAAATAGTCCAGGCCTTAACAGTCCAATGCGGATTTCCTTATCTTCCTTTGGAAAACTATGAATTAAAAAAAGAAATGGGCGACATAGTGCCCGAAAATGTTGCCAGACAATATTGTATTGTGCCTCTTGATATTATTGGAAACATACTTACAATAGCAATGTCAAACCCTCTTAATGATAAAGCCATAGAAGATATTGAGATGATAACCAAGAAGAAAGTCCAGATATTTATAGCTACTGTGACAGCTGTTCACGAGGCATTGGATAAAATCTATGAACCGTAAGTAATTCGGAGTTTTTTTATGGCGCTGGCTTTAACAAAAAAAATTTGTGAACTTTTAATTAATAAGAAGCTTATTACAAAAGAAGTTTTAGAAAAAGCCAGGAAAACATTCGCTGCTGAAGGCGGAAGTCTTGGTGATATTCTTGTTAAAATGAAAGCAGTGTCAAAAGAAGATCTTTTTACTTCGATCACCGAGAGTTTGGAGTTTCCTCCGATTCAGCTTATACGTTTCAAAATTGATAAAGATATTCTTGCGCTTATTCCCGAAAAAATTTCACGTTTATATCAAATCCTGCCGGTTTCCCGTATCGGTGATCAACTTACGGTTGCAATGGTTGACCCGCTTAATATAGTCGCGCTTGACGATTTAAAGATAATGACGCATCTTAATATTACACCTGTTATTGCCTCGGAAGATGATATGCAGCAGGCGATCCGCAGGCATTACGAAAAATCGGCTGATGAAGAAATAAGCGCGATTATTAACGGCATAAAAACCGCGCAAATGGAAATGATTACAGAAGCAGAAACAGAAGTCTCTTCGGAAGACCTTTTAAGTATTACGGAAGATGCTCCAATAGTTAAATTGACAAATATGATATTAAGCAAGGCGGTAAAAGAACGCGCAAGTGACATTTTGATTGAACCCATGGAAAAAAAATCACGTGTTCGTTTTAGGATTGACGGCGTATTATGTGAGTATTATGTTCCTCCAAAGAAGTTCCATCAAGCAATAATATCGCGCATAAAGGTTATGTCGGATTTGGATATCGCTGAAAGGCGGCTTCCACAAGACGGACGTTTTAAAATAAAGATAGAAAATCGCAAAATAGATTTTAGAGTTTCGATCGTTCCGTCGAGTTATGGTGAAAAAGCCGCTCTTCGAATCCTGGATAAAGCGCAGGCCACTATTGATCTGGATAAACTTGGGTTTAAGGATGAGAATAAACAAAAAATGAAAGACGCTGCGCTTAAACCCCATGGGATGATATTGGTTTGCGGTCCGACAGGATGCGGAAAAACTACAACGCTTTATTCCATATTAAATTATGTGGATGATCCCGGCAAAAACATTGTTACGGTTGAAGATCCTGTAGAATTTGAACTTAAAGGTATTAATCAGGTTAGTGTAAATGAAGAAATCGGATTAACTTTTGCCGGGAGCCTGCGTTCAATATTGCGTCAGGATCCGGATGTTATCATGGTGGGAGAGATTCGGGATTTTGAAACCTTGGATGTTGCCATAAAATCAGCGTTGACAGGGCATCTTGTTTTAAGCACGCTTCATACAAATACAGCGAGTGGATCAATTGTAAGAATGGTAAATATGGGGATCGAACCATTTTTAATAGCAGCATCAGTAGAACTTATTGCGGCACAAAGATTACTGCGCAAATTATGCCCTGAATGCAAAGAAGCTTATCTCCCGTCAAAAGAGAATGCTGAAAAATATAAACTTTTTGATTCAAAAGGGCGGATTCCCAGGTTATATCGCCCAAAGGGCTGTAAACGCTGCATGAATAGCGGATACCAGGGGAGACTTGGCATTATTGAGTGTATAGTGTTGACTCAGAGGATTAAAGACCTTATTGTCTCGGGTGCGCAGGAGTTCGATCTACAAGATGCGGCCAAGGAGGAAGGTATGATTACTTTACGTGAAAACGGGATACAAAACGTGATTGAAGGAATTGCTTCACTAGAGGATGTTCTTTGTATTACGATTGAATCGTAATACTTAATTAAAACCGGGTATTATGGCAGAATCATTGAAAGACAGAATATTAAAGGCATTAAAGGAAGATGGATTAATAGACGAAAAACGTTTAAACGATCTGTTGGCGGAAGTGCGTGCGAAAAATGAAAGTGATGTTATCAAAATGTTCGCGGAAACGGATCTTGTTCCGGAAATGGGTTTTTTAACCGTATTAAGCCGTGAATTAAATGTTCCTCCTCTTGACCTTTCACGATTAACTTTGACCGAAGAGAGCATGAATCTAATCCCGGAAAAGCTTATCCGGCGTTATTCGATTGTACCTTTGTCGCAAATTGGTAATGACCTTACGTTGGTTGTTTATGACCCGACGGATATTTTAGCAATTGACGATATTAAATCTGTTACCGGGTGTAACATAAAGTTGGTGGTTGCGATGCGCCGTCAAATTCAGGAATCTATCCGGGGTTTTTTTAAAAGCGCGGAAGAAGATATTTTAACGGTTATTGAAGATGAGAAGGAGAAATCAGAGGTAGAGATTATAGAAAAATCTGAGGGTTTTGATATGCTGGAAATTACTCAGGAAAGTAAAGCTGCGCCTATAATTAAGATGGTGGATCTTATTATAAGTGAGGCTATACGAAAACGCGCGAGTGATATTCATATTGAACCGCAGGAAAAATCTTTACGCGTACGTTTTCGTGTGGATGGGAAACTGCATGATATTTTTGATTTACCTTCGAAAAACCAGAAAGCGATATTAGCAAGAATAAAAATAATGTCCAGTTTAGATATTACGGAAACCCGGGCGCCGCAAGACGGCAGGTTTCGTACAAAGTATGAGGGTAAAGAAATTGATTTCAGGGTTTCTTCTTTACCTACGGCTTTTGGAAACAAAATAGTTCTTAGAGCGCTTGATAAGAGCAATTTGTCGGTTGGATTGGAGACTTTAGGTTTTTTACCGGAACCATTAGATGATTTTAAAAAAGCCCTTGAAAAACCTTTTGGCATAATTCTGGTAACAGGGCCGACTGGAAGCGGTAAATCAACAACGCTTTATTCTGTTCTTAATAAAATGAATGTCCCGGAAAAAAATATTATTACAGTAGAAGATCCTGTTGAATATCAGCTTACGGGAATAACTCAGATCGCAGCTTATCCGGAAATTGGGTTGGATTTTGCCAGTGGATTAAGGGCACTGCTCAGACAGAGTCCGGATATAATTATGGTAGGTGAAATTCGTGATTTTGAGACCGCTGATATCGCGATTAAAGCGTCTCTGACTGGACAGATGGTTTTGAGTACGCTTCATACAAATGACGCGGTGGGTGCGATTACACGTCTTGAAAATATGGGCATAGAGCCGTTTCTTATCGCGTCGAGTCTGATTATGTCATGTGCGCAGAGGCTTCTTCGGAAAATTTGCCCCAATTGTAAAACTGAAACAAAAATACCGGAAAAAGTTCTCAAAGAAATAGAATGCAAATATAAAAAGTATATTGAAACCGGAAAATATTTTCATGGAAAAGGCTGTGATTTATGCAACGGAACAGGGTATTACGGCCGTTTAGGGACATTGGAAACACTGCTTATTGATAATACTTTAAAAGAAATGATAAATAAAAGAAAATCCGAAGGAGATATAAGGCAATATCTGGATTCAAAAGGTGTAAGGACTTTACGTGATAATGCTATGATAAAGTTTATAAAAGGGTGGACTACATTGGAAGAGGTTTTGAGAGTCACATAGTTGGTTAGCCGGTTAGCTGGTTAGCCGGTTTACCGGTTTAAATGAAAAGAAAAGTAAATTTAATATGAAAAAGATATGGATAAATAAAGCTTTGTCTTTTAAAGAAGCACGGACTTTTGATGAAAAGTATTATCGGTCGATGTCCGGAACAGACCGCTTGGATGTACTCCAGTTTTTGAGAGAAATACATTGTAAATTTAATGGGAGTAAAAATGAAAATAGAAAAAGATTACGAAGATCTGTTAAAATTATTCAACAAATACAAAGTTAAATATTGCGTTGTAGGCGCTTTTGCCGTGGCTTTTTATGCATTACCTCGCTATACCAAAGATATAGATATTTTAGTAGAACCAACTATGGAAAATGCCGCTAAAATTGTTAAGGCGTTAAATAGTTTTGGATTTAATAGCCTTAATTTGAAGGGAGAAGACTTTGCCTATTGCGGCCGGATTATACAATTAGGGTATGAGCCAATACGGATTGATATTTTGACTTCCATTAGTGGAGTTGATTTTAAAGAGGTTTGGAAAAACCGAAAAAAGACAAATTACGGCAAAATTAAAATATTTTTTATTGGCAAAAAAGAATTAATAAAGTCTAAAAAAGCATCAAGCCGTAAACAGGATAAAATTGATTTGGATATTATTGTTAAGACTTCAGAGCCTAAGGCTAAGAGAATTGTTCGGGATAAAAGAAAAAGAATATAATACGGGGATTCATTAGTAATATTAAAAAAATTGGTATTACAACGAGTCAAGTGAAAGGGCGAAGGAAAATATGCCGAAGTTTATGTATGTAGCAAAAGAAAGTAACGGCCGCACAGTTAAAGGAGAAATTGAAGGCGCGGACAAAAAATATGTTTTAGATTTGTTGCGAAGTAAAAACCTGCTTATTTTGAAGTTGGAAGAAACCGTGAAAAAAAAATCTTTATTTTCAGGAACAAAGATTTTTGGTAGAAAAAAAATAAAAATGGAAGAACTAGTGGTATTCGCGCGGCAAATGGCGACTATGACATCGGCAGGCATCACAATTGTTAGTTCACTTGAAACTTTAGCGGAGCAGATTGATAATCCGCGGTTTAAAAAAGTTTTAAAAGAAGTAAAAGACGCTGTTAATACGGGTGCGAGTTTTTCAGAAGCCATGAGTAAGTATTCGGAAGTTTTTTCTGATTATTTTATAAATATGGTAAAGGCTGGTGAGTCTAGCGGTATGTTAGAAGATGTTTTAGAGCGGGTAGCTTCATATTTAGAAAAAAGTAACACTCTTCAGAAAAAAATTAAATCTGCCATGATTTATCCCGGAGTTGTAACGTCAATGGCGTTGGCAATAACCCTTGTAATGATCATAAAAGTTATTCCTGTTTTTAAAGATATGTTTGCAGGGTTTGGTTCGGCTTTGCCCGCGCCTACACAAATTTTGATTAATATAAGCGATATAACCCGGAAATATTTTGGTTTTTTTGTTATAGGATTTATTATTGCCATGATTTCGTTAAAAATGTATATAGCAACAGACAAAGGAAAATTTGTTTTAGACAGTATAAAATTGAAACTTCCGGTTTTTGGCCCTTTATTTAAAAAGGTTTCAATAAGCAAATTTACCCGTACATTAGCAACGTTGGTTAAAAGCGGAGTGCCGATACTTTCAGCACTTGAGATTGTGGCAAAAACATCCGGAAACCTTGTTGTCGAGCGTTCGATTTACAAAGTAAAAGAAAGTGTTCGCGAAGGAGAAACCATTGCGGAACCATTGGAAAAAAGCGGGATATTTCCGCCGGTTGTTATACGCATGGTTTCGGTTGGAGAAAAGAGCGGGCAATTGGAAACAATGCTTACAAAAATCGCTGATTTCTCCGATGAACAGGTTGATGTTGTGGTTGATAGTATGACAAGTTTGATAGAGCCTCTAATAATCGCTTTTTTGGGAATAGTAATCGGCGGCATAGTAATTTGTATGTTTCTGCCGGTATTTAAGATTTCTACCCTCATTAGGTTCTGATTCCAGACGGAACAGCACTTTTCGGTAATCCCAATATTTAAAATATGTTATGTATTTTACTGACCTATCTTTTTTCGGTAGATTTGGTTCGGAATAAGCTATAATTACTAAACTAAACAATTTTCCGGACGAATTTCTGAACAGCTAACAAACTTCTTCACTTTCTTACTAATTTAGGCCACGGTGTATAATAAAAAAAAGCTAGAAAACTAACTTGTTTTTTGTTGACAGAATATTATTTTTTTGAGATACTGTTATACAAAAAAAAAGCAAAAAACACATTTTATATTCTATAATTTATAACCGCGGATAATATGAAAGTTTTTAAAAAAATAACTGCAATTATCGTTTGTACTACATTTTTGTGCAATCAGTTTGTAAGTGCACAGAATATTGGATTCGGCGCGCAGAAGTTTATAGTTCCATCCAATATTTCAAATAAACTTCGTTCCGCAGTTTCTGATTATCAGTCCGGCCTGTTGGATACAAGTTTTTCTTCTGAATCATTTGTTTTTCCGTTTATTATGTATGGTGTGGCAAATTTGTTGGAAGTTGAATCAGAAAAAAAACTGCAATTAGACCATGATGCTTTTGTTAGCTATATAAAAAACTTGTTGGGCAGGCAGCAGTTTAATGATCTGACGCTTAATAAAAAAGAATATGATATATCGGGTCACAGGCGTGAAAATGGTTCAATTCTAATTCCGCTCAGCACGGAGCCTTATGAGATAAGGTTTTTCTTTTCGCAGGACAAGAATAAATTCAAAAATGATTCTGTTATCAGCGAGTGGCCTGAAATATCCTGCCGCAATAGTAATAAAAAAATCTGCGTACGAAAAATTATGTCCCCAAAAAACATTCAGGAGCCTTTCGTTAAATCTGCAAATATTGCTTCCGGTGATTGGCCGGATGAAGTGCATGATGAATTGAATACAATGATTCGTAAACTTATTAACACAAAAAATGACCATACTTCAGACTATAATCAGTCAAAGATGCGAAATAGTTTTGTTACAACATTAGGAAATATGAATGAAACAGTTGCTCCGGAAATTAAAAAATGGTTAGAAAAATCAATTAAAGCGATTAATGAAAACCTGACGTTTGAAAAACTGATTCAAAATTTAACAGAACTGGCACAGCATCCGAAATTTAAATGTTTTTTTCTGATGCCTGAGGGCGGAGATGATGAATTCAGGTTTTTACATAAAACAAAAGAAAGAGTTATGTTTTTAAATGCCAACGCGCATTTTGGCCACAATCAGACAAATGTTCCTAACGCAAATCCTGAGCTCGTTGAACAGAATATTTATATCGCGGATCCTTATTGTAAAAGCCTCGGAGAAAGTGACGCGTTGGGTATTATTATACATGAAATGGTTCATCTTCTCTTGGGTAAGGGTAATGATGTCCATATGCTGGCAGAGGCGATAGAAACGGAATTTAGTTATGCGCATGCTGACCAAAACAAAAAAATCAATGTTTCAAAAGAGATTGCAAATTATTTGGTCGGAAAAGAGAAGCTTTTTTACGCGGTCAGTAAAAATCTACGCGAAGAAGCCCTGGAACATTATAAAGCCGTACAGGAATGTGTCAATGAAATGGGTAAAAACGATTTTTCAGTAAAGGCATTAACTCTTATGCTTCTGAAAGAGTTTATGCCTGTTCTTGAACCTGTGATGGGCGAGATTGCTCAGTTAGAAGGATTTATGCAGGGAGATTTAAATTTTGAAGCCATGGTGTTAGATCAGATTTTTGAAGAATACAAGGTTTCTCCTGTTTTAGGTAAAAACATATATGACAACCTTAAAAAAATGCAGCATTATAGAGTACAGTCAAAAGAAATGTTTTTATATTATTTTATGCTGGGTGTTTCGAAGTCAATTGCCCAGGAAATTAAAAATGTTTCTAATCCGTCCGTGCCTCCTTATTGGGATGACATTATTAACGATGTAATTAAAGAGGTAACAGAAGCTTTGTACGATGATGAAAATGAAAGGGGCGAATGGACAAAACAAATCAAAAGTGATATTTCGCTGTATAGTTTTGAGAATGTTTTACCAGAAAAATATTTTATGGAAAGTGTTTTTGAAGATAAGCACAATTCTATCATGGCAAAAGTTTTAGATATGACACCTCTTTTTTCCGGTGCGGAAGGTGCTTATAATGCGGATGACAAAAGGATATATATGCGTGCGAAATGGGACAAAAAAACGATAAGAAGCACCATTGTGCATGAATTGGTCGCGCATTATATGCCGGATCACGGACAGATAAAAAGTAATATGGCATGGGAGCACATAGCATATTCAATTGCAATGTGTGATTGGGTTCTGCATGCTTTTGACGGGGATTTAGATAAAGCGGAAGAAAACATAGGTATTTTCGGAGCGGTGTATTTACCTGAAGTAAAAGCTTTATATGACCACGGAAAATGGATATCAGAAACGGGGAAGTCACTATATATATTGGAGGGATCCAAAACAGATGAGAGGGCAGAAAGCTTTTCAATAGATTTACTTGTGTTTGAAGCCATAAAAGTATATGACAAAATGGGATTAAATAGTTTGCAGTTAAAAAGGTATAGGGAAAATGCCAATAAAGAATTGTCTGATGTTGAAAAGTATCAGTTTTTGAAAGATGAATATGTTGCGCAAGAAGCAGTCGGCAGGATAATGGCCGGAATAATGATAGGAGAATATCAGAAAAGAACTGTTTTAAAACAAACTATTATGGATGTCTTTACGGATGGAGAAACTATTTGGACAAAGTTATGTGAAGAAAAAAAATGGATCGAGCCGATAGATGGCGAAAAAGCAGTTTTGCGTGCTTCAGAAAAAGAGTATGAAGCAGGATTAGATGATTTGTCAAATGAAGAAAATGAAAAGCTAGTATCAATTTTGCGGCAAGCCCCAAGAACCGGCAAACATCCTGTACGTACTCTTAAAGATTTTTTTCAGACTTTAGATGATACTATGGGCCCGCCTAGTGAAGCTGACAGAATATGGGTAGAGAAAGAGCTTATTCTTATGCTGGAAGCATTAGCGCGTCAGCATTTCGGTGTAAGAGTAAAATTTTTCCCCAAAGACGTAAAAGACAGGTTGGGATTATGGCAATGTAAAGTGGAATTTCGGGAGAACCAGGCCACGGGTATGAAATCCTGGCGCAGGGCGGAAATTTATTATTGGCCGTTTACACTTTATCCTGATAAAAGAAATCCGGACAGAATTAAAGCCAGAGAGGCCGCGCAAAAAAGGGCTATTGGTAATTTGTTCTTAGTAATTTACAGAACCAAGTATGCTAAGGATAAGGATTTTGAAGCCCAGCACAAAGAATGGTTCAGTGCCCCTGAATTTCAAGTTTTATGGGATGCTTTGCTTCTGCCCAGGGCAATTAGTTCAGGAGTCCCTTTTATTAAAGACAGGCTTTTAGCAGCAAAAGATCAAAAAATGACAAAAGAGATCCCTGATTTAATCCAGCGGGTTTTTGACCTTAAATACAATTTAGGAGATCCTGAAATCGAAAAACTCTTGTATCAGTCATATCCTCTGCATTTACAGTATCTGGATTCGCTTCTTTATAAATACACCCAGTATGATCCTGAAAAACACGGAGATTGTCTGCCTTTGGATCCGCGTTTAAAAAAGGGTTCACTTGTTGCTGATGCGTTAGATAATACTTTTGACGGATGGCTGAAAATTATGTTCCAGGCGGGAAAATATTCCAATTACAAAGATATTTTTGAAATCATTGTTAATGATAAAGACGGAATATGGAATGAGTACAAAAAACTTTTCGAAGAGGATATTGAAGCTGCTAAACAAAGGGAAATGCTCACGAAAATGAAAAACGAAAATAATCCCGATGTTGATGATATGGATCCGGATAATTTAACAGACGCAGATAAAGATAAACTGCAGCAAATGTTTGACGCGCTTCCGAAAAAAATTCAGGAACAAATTATTAAACAAATAATGGATATGATGAATTCCATGGCCATGGGTGGTGGTAAACCACAGCCTTCTAAAGGGCATACTCCTGGAGGTTCAAAACCGGGAAAACCTTCCCGGACAAAACCATCACCTTTTACTCCGTCAGATAAATTTCCTTCAAAAGATGATCCGGGGCAGTCTATAGAGAACATGCAGGATCAGCTGGATCAACTGGATAATATGATAGAGTCAATGGAAAACACATTGACCAATATCGCGGATGAGTCAAAAAACGTTGGCAAAAACGCGGGAGACCTCAAAAACAGAATGCCGCAAGATCCTAAAGATTTATCACAGGATGGAGGCGCCCAGATAGATGAAATTGACAAGAAAACCGATGATTTACAGGATAAAGCAAATGATTTAGGCCGTAAGGGTGATCTTTTGGAGAATGGTGCCAAGGATTTAGCGGATAAAAGTTCAGAAACCGCGGCTAACGCGCCTATACCCTCTATGGGCAATGATATGCAGAAAAATGCTTCCAAATTTGAAGTAGATACAAACAAAGTAAATAATAGAATCAAGAATCTCCAGGATAAAGTTAATAAACTCAGAAAATTGGCCAAAAGAATGAAAGAGCTGAATAAAAGGACAGGTGATTCAACGCATGTTTCACAGATTGCTGATGAAATAAAAAATCAAATAGAAGAAGTCAAAGCGGCAAGTAATGATGTCAGAAATGAGTTAAAGAACTCGGATAATTCTTTAGAAGAGTTAAAGAACAGTGTTAAAGAACTGGTCAAGGAAATGGCTGATATTGATAAATCCGGATGTAAAGGTGGAAAACCGCAGCCTGGAGGAGAGGGACAGGACAAAGATGGAAAACCCGGAGCAAGCCAGCAGGCCGGAGGAGAGGGCCAGGACAAAGACGGAAAACCCGGAGCAAGCCAGCAGGCCGGAGGAGAGGGCCAGGACAAAGACGGAAAACCCGGAGCAAGCCAGCAGGCAGGAGAAGAGGGCCAGGACAAAGATGGAAAACCCGGAGCAAGCCAGCAGGCCGGAGGAGAGGGACAGGACAAAGACGGAAAACCCGGAGCAAGCCAGCAGGCCGGAGGAGAGGGCCAGGACAAAGACGGAAAACCCGGAGTAAGCCAGCAGGCAGGAGGAGAGGGCCAGGACAAAGACGGAAAACCCGGAGCAAGCCAGCAGGCCGGAGGAGAG
>JBDRLO010000058.1:0-6105 GCA_043812935.1 Candidatus Omnitrophota bacterium | reverse complement strand
GCCGCGTTTGTTCCGGGCAAAACCGGTTCAACCGAAGACTCACCATGTGCGACAACTATTTTCGCGCCCATCTTTCTAGCGTAAAGCGTAAGTTCAGGAAAAACCTCTATGGGCACATGCGTAATTTCAACACCCGGAATTACAACTATATCCCAATACTGGTTTAATACTTCTGAAACTTTTATAATAGCCGGAAGAACCATATCAATATTCGAATGGTCAATATGATCGGTAATCGCGATAGCCGTAAGCCCGGCAACCTGCGCGCGCCGCACAAGTTCGCTGGGAATAAGCGCGCCATCACTCAAAAATGTATGCGTATGCAAATCTATCATAACCCCTCCTGTTTAATTTCAGACCTGGCTTCATTAAGCCAGGCATTGAGCGTTTTTGAAAACTTTAAAAGTTTCAGTTTATCGGAAAAACTATATTGTTTTATTTTTTTGCCGAAAAACCCGGCCTGTTCCTCCACATTATCATAAACAAATTCTTCTCTGGGCTTAACCGCGTTCTGAGTATTTATTTCTCCGTCCCAGTTTTCATTAACCGGAAATTTCAATTTTTTCAGTTCCGGATCCCATGTAGCATCAACAACAACCCATTCACCATTTATAAACACCTTACACGCGAAATGGTACGTAATCGGAATTTGTTTTGCAAGGTTTTCAAGTTTTAATGGAAACTCAACGTCCAGATCTTTCCATCTAAAAGAACATATGTAGTATTTAACATCCAACCCAAGTTTTTGAAACATTGCCCCTAAAACATACTGCTTTGGAACACAAAAACCTTTATTGCTCTTTAAAATATTCATCATATCATTTTTTGATTTAAAAAATTCCGGGATAACAACAAACGGAATATTACGAATTTTTTCAAAAACCACAATACGGCTCTCTTTTTCTGAAAGCCCGTTTGTCCAATTTTCAAACACTTCATCAACCTGTGCCATATATTTAATTAACTTTCGTTCTTTTTCAACTTCCACAAAAAAACCTTATCTTTCGCGTGAACCAAAAACGGCAGTTTAATTCCAACTGCAGTACCTTTAGCAGCATCATCAACACTTTTATGCTTTATCTCCATTTCCCGCACCTCAGCAAACCCCGCAGGCGTTCTTTTTCCGCTTATTAATATTTTGTCACCTTTTTTTAGTCTGCCGCTCATAATCGAAATTTCCGCGACACTAATTTTTTTATAAAATTTTATAACTTCGCCGACATATTCCTTTTCGTACATACTCTCCGATGTTTCACCTAAGCCTCCCGGCCCCCCGAAATAAAACCCTTCTTCAAAACCGCGGTTAAAAGTACATTTCAATTTCTGAAACAATTTTTCTTTTAACTCTTCCGTTAGCTTACCGAGCATAGCCGCGTCAATTGCTTTCCTATATACCGCCGTAACTATTCTTACATACTCCGGGGAACGCATCCTGCCTTCAATTTTAAACGCGTCAATACCTGCTTCAATCAATACGTCAATAAATTTTATCGTACAAAGATCTTTCGGGCTTAACAAATAATTTTCACCCAAAACATAATCACATTCATTATCACGATCAGTAATAACAAATTCACGCCTGCATGGTTGAAGGCATTCACCCCTATTAGCGGATTTAAAAAAAGACTGATGTGACAGAAAACACCTGCCGGATATGCTTACACACATAGCACCGTGAACAAAAGTTTCTATTTCACAATTCACTTTTTCTTTACGGCATTTTTGTATAATGGCCTTTATATCTTTTAAAACACATTCTCTTGCTAAAACAATTCTTTTAACCCCTAACACCGAAAAAAACTTAACAGCCTCAAAATTGGAGACACTTGCCTGCGTTGACAAATGCGTCTTTAACCCCAGACTTTTAGCAAGCGCCAAAACAGCCGTATCAAAAAGAATTACCGCGTCTACTTTACACTTTTTTGCTTCTTTTAAAATACGTTTAATTTTCGAAATCTCACTGTTGTACACAACAACGTTAAGAGCCAGATACCCTTTAACTTCATTTTTATGAAGATAGGCCATCACTTTTTTGATTTCAAGGACATCAAAATTCTCGGCAGAATGCCTCATATTAATGCCTTTAATCCCAAAATAAACAGCATCAGCGCCTGATTCAACCGCGCTGTACAGCGACGGCCAGTCTCCCGCAGGCGCAGTTAACTCGGGCTTGTTTTTAATCATACTCATAAAGAATTATCCTTCATTGCGATTTTTCTTTATTAGATTCACTAAAAACGTTTTCTGCCCAAAAACTTCGTCATTAGCAAAAATTCTGAACTCATATTTACCCGGATGCGCAAATTTAATCCCCGCCAGGTTAAAAACAAGATCGTGTATTGCAAGAGGGTTATTAATCGTTATGGGGTTAGGTATCTCGGCTTTTCCGACAATACCATCATTTTCCAGATCGCCCAGCTCAAGCCTGAATTTATACTCTCCTCTTGCATCCGTAAGTTTTATGTAAACAGCCAGAAAATGATGCACACATGGAAACTTATACGCGCTGATATTCTCAAAAACACCAATCAGGCTTTTTTTATTTGTTCCAGCTTCCGTAATAATACGATCGCAAATCAGCATGGCATTTACTATCGGTTTTTGCAATTTTGCCATTGATCCCTCCATTTGTACAAAAACACTTTTACAGCTCCTGCTCTAACCCTTCCCAAATAGTTTCGATACGTTTCTTAAGGTCATCTGTAGAAAAAGGCCAAACAGTCCTGCCATAAAGCGCCTGTGTAATCTCTTTATAAGTCAGTTTATTAATTCTTGATTCCGGAATTTTATTATCAATCTCAAGACAGTATCTCATTAGCAAAAGATGTTTCATAACCATATGAGGAAGCAAAAAATGCTGCTGAACAGTCTGCATCGCGTTTGTCCCTAAAGTATGCCTTAAAAGCTTATCTTCAAGTATAGACTTTATAGCTCTGGCAACGTCTTCTGTTTCATACGGCTCAACTAAAAACCCGTTATGCCCGCTTATTACCTGTTTTTTTATACCGCCAATATTACTACCAACAACAGGCGTTCCCTGCCACATAGCTTCAGCAACAACAAGCCCGAACCCTTCCTTAGTTGAGATATGCACAAAACAATCCGCGACACTCAAAAGCGCCCCTATCACTTCATCGTTGTTTTCCACATTAAGAAAAAGATGTATATCTTTTTCTCCTTCCGCCATTTTGTTAATCTCATGATACATTTTCATGCCTTCCGGATCATCTGACGCGGAATTCCCAACCAATATTAAAATAGGATTTATTTCTTTCGGCAGATTTTTTTCCAAAAGTTTAAACGCTTTAATAATAGTTTTCTGATTTTTATGAATATCGTACCGTGATACAGCCGCCACAATAGGCCTGGACGGATCAATATTGTTTTTATTAAACAAACCATCCAGAATCTTTAACGCTTCTTTCCTGGTTCGATGCTTATTCTTTTTACGCAAAGGGTCAATTGAAGGGTTTATTTCATAAGTCGGAATCTGCACATTGCTCATAACATATTCTTTACTCGAAAAAATAGCGCCCTCATACTGATTGATATACGGCATTAAAAAACGCCATATCCTGCGGCTGGCATTCGTTGTATCAATGTGACACCTCCAGAAAATATGGCCGTACACATTACCGTTCATTATTATTGCCGCGGGCTGAGGATCATGTATGGTAACCATATGCCCTACAACTTTAGCTTTTTTGGTATTTTCATCAATAGTATCCAAATACGCGTGAAATATCTCTCTAAGTGAAATATCCTGATCTACTCCCTGAAGCAAATTATGAAATTTTTTAGTTACAGTGAAAAACTCTTCGCTTCCTTCGATAACAAACCATCTGGCATCAATTCCAAGCCCACGCGCGAACGGCACAACACTCTGCAACATTTCAGCGACACCACCGCCGACAAACGTTGAATTCACATTTGCCCACACTTTACGTTTAAGCGGTTCTGCCAAAAACTTAATATGATCCAGCAGTTCTTTTCCTATAAACGGCTCATACAAATTTACATCCACGGGTTCAAGCGGCACATACTGATTTTTATATCTTCTGCTTCGATCATCAAACATCTACACACTCTCCTTTCTTCTTTTAAAACGGTATAACTTCTTAAGTAAATCCGCCACCTCGGTCGTATTCTTAAGATAATACCCTGCACAACTATGATCTGTCTTCTGTCCGATTTTTATCGTATAAACGTTTTTGTTTCCTTTAAACTCTTTAAACATATCTTCATCTGTTTTATCATCCCCCATACAAAACGCCGCCATTTTCCCGTTTCTTTTTTTTGTAACCTGACCGAAAATCCAGGACACCATACGTCCTTTGTTCCAGTTAACCGGCGGCCGCACTTCCCAAACTTTTTTACCCGGCCGTATCAGAACCTGCTTTTTTGTTTCGTACGGCGCAATAATGTTTTCAAAAACAGACTTCACTTCTTTAAAAGCTTTTTCCGTTACCTGTCTATAATGCACACCTAGGGTTATTCCTTTATCTTCAACCACAACGCCTTTATACTTTTTCAAACTCTTTTTAAGTTTTTGCTTTATTTTTTTCATCAATGCTTCATATCGCGTGAACTTTCTTAAAAACACATCAGTATTATGCCCCCCAACCCCCTGCGCTTCAAAACCGTGATTACCCACATATATCAGATTTTTAATACCCACTATTTTTTTTAAATCATTGATCTTCCGTCCCGACACAATAGCCACAGAAACCCCATCAATGAAATTAAGTTTTTCTAAAACGTTTTTTTTATCCGAGCTTAACACTACATTATCAAGCCGCCGCCGTATCGGACACAACGTACCGTCAAGATCTAAAAACAAATAAAGCTCTTTTGACTTTATTTTCTGTCTAATGTTTTTCCACTCTTTTTTAAAACTTTTCATTCTGTCACACTTTTTGGTCTTTAGCTTTTTGAAAATTAGATAAACAATTCTGAAGCCAGGTATCAATATTATGCGTTCTTATGTTATTTCGCATTTTTGACATTTTATTCCGCATAACAGGTTTTGGCATATGAAGCGCGCTATAAATCGCGTTCGCGATATCTTCAATACTGTACGGATTAACCGGCACACAATTTTTTATCTCCGCAATCGCGCCCGCAAACTTTGAAAGCACCAAAACTCCTTCATTATCCGAATGCGCCGCGACATATTCTTTACAAACAAGATTCATCCCGTCCCTAAGCGGTGTCACCAAAGCAACACCCGCGGCTGAATATAACGCCACAAGTTCTTCAAAAGAAACAGATCCATAATTATAATGAATCGGTGCCCAAAGACCCGTAGAAAACCGTCCGTTGATTCTTCCGATAACCTCGTCTATTTCTTTTTTAAACATCGAGTAACTTGTAACATCTTCCCTGCTGGGTACAACCAACTGATAATAAAAAAACTGTTCTTTCATCTCAGGATGAATTTCCAGCATCATTTCCAAACCCAAGAGCCTCTCTTTTATCCCTTTAGAATAATCAATCCGGTCAACTCCAAGAATAAGATTAGGGCAACTGGCTTGCTGTAATATCGCTTCTTTTCGTTTAATAACTTCCGGCAAACGTGACGTCCGGTCAATCTTATCAAAATCTATGCTAATGGGGTTCACATAAAAAAAAGTTTTAATATCTTCTTTTCGGATTATTTTATTCTCATTTTTCATTTCCCGGATATAATGAGTAATTGTATCGTTAAAATTTCTCAAATACTGCTTATGATGCATTCCAACCGTATCACAACATAAAAGTGACTCTAATATTTGTCTTTGCCAAGGTAAAATCGAAAAAATATCAATATGCGGAAACGGAATATGAAGAAAAAAATGTATTTCCTGGCTAGGCCTTAGCTTACGCAAATAATGAGGCACCATGAAAAGATGAAAATCCTGGATCCAAACAATATCATCTTCCTGTGAAATTTCACAGATTACTTTAGCGAACCGTTCATTCACTTTACAATAACTTCGCCACGCGGAATGATCAATAAAACTCTTCTCAAAAAAATAATGAAACAAAGCCCATAATGTACCATTTGAAAACGCGTTATAATATTTATCAACCTCTTCCGAAGTTAACTCCATACAGGCTATACTA
>JBDRLO010000057.1:0-3600 GCA_043812935.1 Candidatus Omnitrophota bacterium | reverse complement strand
CAAGGCCATTCAACAAAAAGATTCTCCTGAAGTAGAAAATCTGGTTAATACTTGGGCCGAGATAGTTATAAATTCAATAAGCAATAAAGAAATGGATATACTAAGGGAAGGTATTGATATGGGACATGATTTTGTTAAGTCTTATATTAGGAATAATGATATGATCTTCAAAAAAATGGAACTACTTGGCGAAGTTATGCTCATCTAATACAATTTGTCACTAGTAAGGACTATCCGGCAAGAATTCCATTCTTTCCCAGACCTTCATCTGGAATTAATCTTATCCCTACGCTGCTGTCGCGGTCAAACCGATCGCTTCAGCATATTTCAGATAAGTCTCAACTGATGCTACTACCACTCTAGCTTCAATAGCGAGTATTTCAATACCCACTAAGGAAACTCTTACCCATGCATCAACCACAACACCTTTGTCCAGGATACGATCGATAACCTCGACCAAACTGGAAGAACCTATTGCTTTTTCAACAGCCATTTTTCTCACCCCCTTTCGTTTTTCTTTTTTATTTTTATCTGTTGAAATAAAATAAGTTGCAAATTCTATTCCAACAGCCGAACTGTTTTTTGCAAATTGAATTTATGTTTTATTCAACCCATAATATAGGGGCGCTTCGCGAAGCGCCCCTACGATTTACGGGTACCTCGCTAAATTAAAAACCGTTCACTTTTTAAATACGTTACTTAAAAAGTTCCCGGCTTTTTCTTTTGCGCCAAAACCGAAAGCCACAGCGAACGCCAATACTAATCCGCCAAGAATTATATCGTTAGAACTATCGGTTAGAATCACCCCAAGACCCAATTCTTTCAAAGCATTCAGCCCTGCAAAAATAAGAATGGCATATTTTGCGATACGTCCGAGTGTAGCTGACTGAGCGATTCTAACGTTTTCACCGATTATAGCAATCACACCTGAAATAAATATCGCGAGAAATCCGCCTAAAATCAAGATAAAGACAGCGGTAACCACATGAGGCACATAGGACAAAATTTGGCTCATAATAAGAGGAGTCGCCAAGCCGTAAAATTCTAACGCGGCGATTAAAGTACAGATGACAACCAGAAAGAAAATTATCTCACCAATCAATTTACTAAGGGATAGTTCGATACCACCCTTCTTAAGAATTTTAGGAATCTTAAGTTTTTGAGCAAGTTTTTCTAAACGAATAATTGTGAAAAGTTTTTGGATTAAAACCGTTACTATCACAGCCGCTAATGCCCCGATTATAAGAATCAGCGCTAATCCGCCCAATTTCGGCAAATACCCGCTCAGTTGAGTTAGTGAAGTTTTTATAGAGTCGAATACGGATTGGATAATTCCTGTTTGACCAGCTGCCTCGGATGCTTTTTCTTCCGCGGCAAAAAGCGGTACAGTTAATACCCCTGACAGAAAAACAAAAAGAGTACTTACAACACTAAACCGTTTTGTTTTCATTACCTGCCTCCTTTTCCCTTTGTTGACACATAGCAAAAAAAATTATTCTTTCGTGCTTACAACTTCCAGGTGCCAACATTTTCTTTCTCTCAAAACAAAAAGTTGGTTACATTCAAGACACTTGCAATGGTGCAGATATATTTCTTCGGATATTTTGTCTTTCCGAAAAACGGTAAAAGAGCCTTCGCTACAGTACGGACACATTAATTTGCTCGTTTTAAAATTGTTAATTAGGGTCTGCTGAAAAAGTCGTTAATCGCACTATAAACCTTTGATAATAAGGAGGATAGCGTATATAATATATGGTAAAAGAACATAAAAATGCACGAGTTTTATGGAAAGCGGGCGAAAACCCGTGCACTTAAGCAAGGGGAAAATACCATGTATAGAGGCAAAGATCGGGAAACGGGGTACCTTTTTAAGGAATTATGTCCGTTTGGGGGCAAACTTAACGAAAATAACCGGTGGATGAAGATATCAAAACTACTTCCCTGGAAAGAGCTGGAAAACAAATACCGGTCATATTTTTCCGATAAAGGAAGGCCTGGGCTGGATGGGAGGCTGGTAGTAGGATTATTGTTATTAAAACATATGACGGGCGCGAGTGACAGGGATGTGGTACAAACATTGAGCGAAAATCCGTATTGGCAGATGTTTTGCGGATTTGATAGTTTTGTAACAGAACCGCTGTTGGAAGCGAGTTCACTAACAAAAATGAGAAAGCGGTTGGGTTTAAAATATATCAAAGAGCTGGAAGGATTAACGTATAAAACCCTGATTGACAGGAAAATCATTAAGGGAAAAGGGATGCTGGCAGACGGGACGATATTTCCGGAAGATATCAAATATCCAAATGATGTTGGGTTGTTAAATGATGTAAGGAAATGGCTTGAGAAAAACATCAAGGAACTTGGCAGGAAAATAGGGCGAAAATACAGGACGTATTCGAGAAAAGCGAAGAAGACATATTTGAAGTTTTCGAAAACCAGGAAAAAGACAGGGAAAATGATACGAAGGGCACGGCGTGAGATGCTGCAATATGTAAGACGGAACATCAGGCAGTTGACGGAAGTCATCGAAATAGAGCGAGCAGAAGCGGACGAAGTTTTAAAAGAAAGATTTGAGATTGGGAGAAAGATATACGAACAGCAGATGAAAATGCACAAGGAGAAATTACGCCGGGTCAAAGACAGGATAGTAAGTTTTCAACGGGAATATGTCCGCCCGATGAAACGAGGTAAAGCAGGGAAAAATGTTGAGTTTGGCCCTAAAGGGGCATTGAGTTATGTGGACGGTTTTTTGTTTTTGGACAAATTTGATCATAATAATTTTTCAGAGGCGGAAACCAAAACAGTAGAAGGACAGATAAAGAACTATCAGGACAAATTTGGAAAGGTGCCGCCATCGTTTGCCGGGGATCAGTTATACGGCAATCGCGGGAACCGGAAGCTGATGAGAGAATTGGGTATAAAGTCCGCATTCAGGCCTTTAGGACGGCAAAAAGAAAAGTTTGGAAAAGACCGGTGGTGTCGGGAAAAACAAAAAGAACGCAACAGGATAGAAGGCAGTTTTGGTAATGGTAAAGAACACTATCGACTGGATCGCATAAGATACCATGGGACCGAAGGTGCTGAGATGTGGGTAAGAAGCGGCATTTTGGGAATGAACCTCAAGATGGCGCTAGCAAAAGTGTAAAAGTATGGAACAAAATAGTGAAAGTCGCTGAAAACTACCAAGAGAGTTTTGATGAGAATGACGGGAAAATTTTTGAAAAGGCTTTTTCAGCAGACCCTAAATAAGATCAAATTTGACTGGATAAATACACAAAAAAGCTGCTTTTTTACCATAAAACTTTAGAAAAATATGACCATTTCAGGTATATTGTTGGTGATCCTTTAGCGGAGGGGAATAAAAACCCTGTAAAATTTGCATTTTCAACAAAAATATGATACATCCACAGCAAGATGAAAATGACAAAAACCGATTATAAAAAATCCATCCTCTTAGCTTCCAAGGATAAAGATGAAATAATAGATAGACTGATAGACGAAATTTTTGAACTTCGAGAAAAAATCGAAAAGCTCGAAAAAGAAAAAAAGCCTGCCAAAATATTAAGATATCCTATAAAGAAAAAAAGGAAACGATGGCAG
>JBDRLO010000056.1:0-4304 GCA_043812935.1 Candidatus Omnitrophota bacterium | reverse complement strand
GGCAAATGAATTCTACAAATCTCTTACTGAAACAGCAAAAGAAGAATTTAGTGAATATCTTGAGAAATTGAAGAATAACGATGATCTTCAAGTTGCAGATTACGTTATGTCCAGTCAAAGACTAAAAGCTACTTTTAATAGTTATTTTGATCAAAAAGAATCAAAGCTGGGCGATTTACTTTCTATGAAAGAGGAATTCAGCCTTGAATATTCATTGTCTCAAGTGTTTTCACCTAAACAAAAAGAATTATTTTTAAAAAAGCTTAAACGAGAAAAACTAACTAAAACCGAAAAAGAATATTTTTCTAGAACAGTAAAAAAGAAGGTCTTAGCTTTAGCTAATACGGAATTATATCGTTTAGCTCAAAGATTAGTAGAATAAAAGTGGTCGGGCTGTTTTTGGTTATGAGCTATATTCTGTCAAATTTTAGCCGTTCTGTTAATGGGGAGCCGTATATATAACTTCTTGTGTTCAAACGAGTTTTAGTAGGCACAAACCCCTTATTGTCATTTATTAGCATAAATGGCAATAAGGGGTTTTCTTATTACTATTTTGCGTGAGGCAGTATAAAAGCCCTTTAAAATAACAATAAGAAAAAACATATTGACATTTAGTCGCGTAAATGATAACATGGTTTTATTGTTAAGGGTAGAAGTCTATTGATAAGAATAGGAGGTGAAAGATGTTTAATTCCGGAACATATAAACAGCAATATGAATACAAAAGTTTTTTGCCTGCATTGATTAATAAGAACTATGAGTGGTCGGATAAGCAAATAGTGATTTTGATTGAAGATGCAATGCGTTATTTGGGAGAACTGAACGCTTATTCAACTCTTGTTCCGGATGTGGACTTTTTTATTCAAATGCATGTTGCGAAAGAAGCAACGACTTCAAGTCGAATTGAAGGGACGAGAACAAACATTGATGAAGTTGTATTACCTGAAAGCGAAATTAGTCCCGAAAAGCGAGATGACTGGACTGAGGTGCAAAATTATATAAATGCAATGAACTTTGCTATTGGTGAACTTGAAAAGCTTCCGTTATCTATGAGGCTGCTTAGGGAAACTCATAAGTGTTTGTTATCAGGTGTTCGAGGTCAACATAAATTGCCTGGCGAAATCAGAAGGAGTCAGAACTGGATTGGCGGTTCAAGTTTAAAAGATGCTTTTTTTATTCCGCCTCATAATGAAGATTTGCCGGATTTATTAACTGATCTTGAAAAATTTTGGCATAATAAGGAAATAGATATTTCTCATTTAATGAAAATTGCTATCAGTCATTATCAGTTTGAGACGATACATCCTTTTCTTGACGGTAACGGTCGAATAGGAAGGCTTCTTATTACTCTCCAGCTTGTTGACATGAATATTTTACATAAGCCCTGTCTTTATCTCTCAGATTTTTTTGAAAAAAATAAAGGTTCATATTATGACGCGCTTACTGTAGTAAGGGCATCAAATGATCTTGATCAATGGATAAGATTTTTCCTGTCGGGAGTGATTTCAACAGCAAAGGATGGAAAGGATACCCTTGAGGCTATTGTTAAGTTGAGAAAACAGTATGAATCTAAAATTATGACACTTGGTAGAAAAGCTAAGACAGCGCATAAATTTTTACTGTTTCTTTTTTCGCATCCTGTTGTGTCAATTAGTCAGACTGCTGAAAATTTGGGTGTTGGTTTTGCTGCAGGGGGAAGAATAATAACTGATTTTCAGCGATTGGGTTTTTTAAAAGAACTAACAGGGTTTTCAAGAAACAGACTATTTGTTTTGTCGGAGTATCTGTCGCTATTTAAATAATGGAATACATAAGGGGCTAAAACTCTTTTACCTTACAGGAGCAATATGCAAAAACATCATGAACTTGAAATATATGGTATGTCTTATGGCGGTGCCGGGATTGCGCGTCTTGACGGTAAGATTTGTTTTGTTGAGGGCGGCTTGCCGGGTGAGAAGGTCCGGTTTGTTGTGGATAGTGACAAGAAAAGATTCATTGTGGGCAGGGCGGTGGAGATCCTTTCTGCTGCGGCTTGCCGGGAAAAGCCCCCGTGCCCGTATTACGGGAACTGCGGCGGGTGTCAGTATCAGCATGTGAAGTATGAAGCCGAACTTTCTTATAAAGCTGAACAGGTTCAGGAAATCTTAAGCCGAATGGGAGGCTTTAAAGAATATATTTTTGAAGGAATAACTCCGTCTCCGGTTCATTATGGCTATCGTTCATCGGTTACATTGCACAGGTCTTTTCAGGGATATGGTTATTTTACCAGGGACAATAGAACGGTTATTGCTGTGGACAAGTGTCTTTTAGCGGCCGAAGGCATTAACGGCGCGCTGGGCAGGATTAATGCTTCTGAGACTAAGAAGGATATTACTGTCAAATGTGATAAAGCCGGCGGCGTGTGGATCAGCGGGCATCCCGGACACCGGTTTTTTAAAGATAGTTTTATGCGAACAGAACTTACTTTTTCTCCTTTGGCGTTTTCTCAACCAAACCGCAAGGTCGCGTCTCTTATGGTTAAGAAGCTTCGCGAGTGGATAATGCAGGAGCAAAGAGAAACGCTTTTTGATTTTTATTCCGGGGTTGGTTTTTTCGGGATACTTATGCGGGATTTGTTTAAGTCTGTTGTTGGCGTTGAAGACAGCCGTGTCGCGGTTAGTTGTGCCGGGACAACTAAAAAGGACCTTTCCATTGGAAATATCCGGTTCTATTGCGCGGCGGTAGAAGAAAAGGCCTTGGCGTGTTACGAAAAACTAAAAGGGAAAGTAAATACGCTTATTTTGGATCCTCCCCGCACGGGAATAGATAAGGATCTTATTTTGCGTCTTGCGGAATTAAAAGACGCGCAATCTTTATATTATATATCCTGCGATCCTGCCATACTGGCGCGCGATGCCGCTATGCTTACTCAATCGCAATTGTGGAAGCTGGAACGCGTAGCCTGTTTTGATATGTTTCCCCGCACAAAACATATAGAGTCTATCGCAGTGTTTAAAAAACGCTAACGAAAAACGGGTCAGAGTGAATTTAATAAATAACTCTGACCCGTTTTTTCTGCTTATTGCACATAAGCGGTCCAGGACAAAGTCTTTGCTGTCACGAGGTTATAGTGCTATAATAAAAAAGACGATTACTGGCGTTAACAGGTGTTTTTATAAATAGGGGGGATAATGCCGGAAATTAAATTTTGCGGAGGCGCGGGGACTGTTAGCGGCTCAGAGCATCTTGTTTCAAGCGGGCATTCCCATGTGCTTTTAGATTGCGGGTTGTTCTATGGGCACAGAGATGAGTCTTATGAAATTAACTCCCACCTTGCTTTTAATCCCGAAAATCTCGCGGCTTGTGTTTTATCCCACGCCCATGTTGATCATTGCGGAAACATTCCCACACTTATAAAACAGGGATTCCGGCATTCAATATATTGCACTCCCGCGACAAGGGATCTATGCCGCTATATGCTTCCGGACAGCGGATATGTTCAGGAAGAAGATATTAAGTATTTAAATAAAATTAATAAAAGAAAAGGTATTCCGGCGCGCCATCCGCTTTACACACAGCAGGAAGCGGAGAAATCGCTGAAGTACTTAAGAGCTTTAGAGTATCATAAGGCGTTTGCGCTTACTAAAGATATTAACCTTACCTTTTATGAAGCGGGGCACATCCTGGGCTCGGCGATTCCCGTTTTGGATATTCAAACTCCCGGGGGGCAATCTGTTCGCGTGGCCTACGCGGTTGATTTGGGACGCAAAAGCATGCCTCTTCTAAACAATCCGGAACTGCCGCGGGATATTGATTATCTCATTATGGAAAGCACCTACGGAGGTTCTGAACACAGCGATATTCGGGACGCGGAGCTGCTTCTTGCTGAGACAATAACAAAAACAGTCCGGCGCGGCGGAAAAGTTATCATTCCTTCTTTTGCTCTGGAAAGAACACAGCTGATAGTGTTTTTTATTAGTGAGCTGATGAAAAGAAAGATGATAGAACATCTTCCCATATATGTTGATGGCCCCCTGGCGGTAAATTTAACAGAGGTTTTTAGGCAGAACTGGCGGTATTTTGATGAAATAACCAGAAATGCTTTTCGTAACAATAAGGATCCTTTAGGTTATGGCAATATTACATATATAAAAAATGTAAATGATTCTAAAAAGATAAATAACCTTCAGGAGCCCGCGATCATAATTTCCGCGTCGGGTATGTGCGAAAATGGAAGGATCCTGCATCATTTAAAGAACAATATAGAAAATCCGCAGAATACGATTATTGTTATCGGATACATGGCAAAAAATACCCTGGGCAGA
>JBDRLO010000055.1:0-2293 GCA_043812935.1 Candidatus Omnitrophota bacterium | reverse complement strand
AGCGCGTGAAATGAATAAACCCGTACCAAAATATGAAATGCCTGAAGAAGAAATGTTGCCAAGAATCGCGTACAATCTTATTCATGATGAACTGATGTTGGACGGAAATTCAAGGCTTAATCTCGCGACTTTTGTTACTACTTGGATGGAGCCTGAAGCCAGGCAGTTAATGGCGGAAACGTTTGATAAAAACATGATAGATAAAGATGAATATCCGCAGACTGCTGAACTTGAGATGCGGTGTGTGAATATGTTATCAAGACTTTATCACGCGCCGGAGGGGGCTGAAAGCTGTGGGTGTTCGACTATCGGTTCATCTGAAGCGGCTATGCTTGGAGGCATGGCTCTTAAATGGAAATGGCGCGAACGAATGAAAGCTAAAGGTAAAAAAGCGGATAATCCCAATATGGTTATGGGAGTAGACGTTCAGGTTTGTTGGGATAAATTCTGCCGGTATTGGGATGTTGAGCCGCGTTTTGTCCCGATGCAGGGTACGCGTTATGTGATGAACGCCGAAGAAATGATAAAACGTATAGATGAAAACACAATAGGAGTTGTGGGTATTTTAGGAACGACTTTTACCGGGCAGTATGAACCGATAAAAAAAATGAATGACGCTCTTGAAAAATTAAACACGAAAACCGGATGGGACGTTCCTATACATGTTGACGCGGCTTCCGGCGGTTTTGTGGCTCCCTTTATTCAGCCAAAACTTAAATGGGATTTCAGGCTTAAATGGGTGAAGTCAATAAATGTTTCAGGCCATAAATATGGTCTTGTGTATCCGGGTGTGGGCTGGGTTATTTGGCGCGACGCGTCAGAACTCCCGGAAGATTTGGTTTTTAAAGTTAATTATTTAGGCGGAGAAATGCCGACGTTCGCGCTTAATTTTTCACGTCCGGGCAACCAAATTGTAGCACAGTATTATAATTTTCTAAGGTTGGGTAAAAAAGGTTATAAACGTATTATGGAGTCAGCGCATAATACTGCGTTGTATTTATCGGATAAAATATCTAAACTTGGGCCATTTGAACTTTTAACTGACGGAAGCGATATTCCGGTATTTGCTTTTAAACTTAAAGAAAAAACAAATTTTACGGTTTTTGATATATCGGAAATGGTCAGGGATAGAGGGTGGCTGATTCCCGCGTATACGCTTCCTGAAAACGATACAGACATCGCGGTTTTACGCATAGTAGTAAAGGAAGGGTTTAGCCAAGATATGGCAGATCTTCTCATAGGAGACCTGAGGCGCATACTTAAACATTTTGCCGATCAGCCGAAATATAAACCTAAAGAAGTAAAATCTAAAGGTAAAGTTATAAAACACTGCTGACAATCAGGTTATATTATTTTTTTGTAGGGAAGAGGCCTGCCTCTTCTGTTTCCAGGAACGGACGTGCTCGTTCCCTACAGCATAAAAAAGATATTCCTAGCGTTAAGGTATGTTTTTAAATATAGTAGATAAGTGTATTTTGCGCGGAAAGGAAAAAAGATATGCTTGAAATAAAAAACCTTTGTGTGAAAGTTGAAAATAGACTTATATTGAAAAATATTAATCTCAGTATTGCCAAAGGCGATGTTATGGTGCTTTTTGGGCCTAATGGGAGCGGCAAGTCCACTTTAATAAAAGCTGTTATGGGGTTTGAAGGATACAATGTGACAAAAGGCGAAATTGTTTTGAACGGCAAAAAAGTAAATGGGTTTTCTATTGATGAAAGGGCAAAACTCGGCGCGGGTATAATGTTTCAGCATCCTCCAAAGGTTCGAGGTGTAAGGCTTGCCCAAATTTCAGAATATTTATGCGGGGATAACAAGAAAATTGAAAGACTGGCAAAAGAACTTTCTCTTAAAGAACATTTAGAGCGTGATATAAACTCAGGTTTTTCAGGCGGAGAAATGAAACGGTCAGAACTTTTCCAGCTTGCGTTACAGGATCCGGATCTGCTTCTTCTGGATGAACCTGAATCAGGTGTGGACATAGAAAATATTTCTATAATGGGCGAGGTGCTTAACTGCTATCTTGCGGATAAACGCAAATCCGCGCTTATAATAACCCATACGGGTTATATCTTGGACTATATAAACGCTAAAAGCGGATGTTTGTTAATAGACGGTGAGCTTTGGTGTTCGGGCAGGAGTCCCAAAAATATGTTTGAAGAGATTAAGAAAGAAGGATACGAACATTGCAGGGAGTGCCATGGGAAAAATTAATACGGATAAGACTTTGGGTAAAGATGATAGGGCAAAAGCCGCGTCTTCTGGAATGGATTTTACGGAAAAGACGCGTTCG
>JBDRLO010000054.1:0-6641 GCA_043812935.1 Candidatus Omnitrophota bacterium | reverse complement strand
CAGCGGGCATACGGTTATTCTGATAGCGCACCGGCTTTCAACGGTTCTCCATGCGGATAAGATTTTAGTTTTAGATCATGGCAAAGTGGTTGGTCAGGGCAAACATGAAGAGCTTAAGGCTGGAAATGAAATTTACGCACGGCTTTATGGAAAAGAAGAGTCAGTCGGAGAACCAGTGATTGGGTGAAGGAAGAAAAGAAAATCCCCCCTACCCCCCTTTTACAAAGGGGGGATTGATTCTTAAGGGGGAAAGATAAGAATAGAGTTTTTCTTTGTGAAAAGCGGTAGGATTGGAAAGTTTCCCCCTTTGAAAAAGGGGGTTAGGGGGATTTTAAACAATGACAAAAATAAGCATAACACCAAATTCTAATTTTCATTTTGAAGGTGAAAAAAGTATTTTGGATTCTAACGATGTTAGGTTTCAGCAGTATAGGTATGAATGGATAAGTAATCCGCGTGAGTTCAAGGTTGCTGAATTTCCGCTGCATCTTGATATTGAACTTACAAATATTTGTAACTTGAAATGTGTTTATTGTGCTTCAACTCATAATAGGTGGGGTGAAACGCAAAAAGGAAAGATGTCATTTAGTTTGTTCAAACAGATTATTGATAAAGGTAGTGAAAACGGGCTTTATTCAATAAAATTTAGTTTGCGTGGAGAATCCTTGCTTCATGAAGATTTGCCCAAGATGGTTAAATATGCTAAGTCAAAAGGAATAATTGATATGTATTTTAATACTAACGGTATGCTTCTTGATAGGAATAAAAGTAGAGAGCTTATAGAAGCTGGATTAAACCGCATTTCTGTTTCCTGTGACGGGTGGGATAAACAAAGTTTTGAGAAAAATCGGCTTGGCGCGAGTTTTGAAAAGGTTTATGAGAATATAATGGAGTTAAGGGGAATCCGAAAAGAAATGAATGTTGATTATCCCAAAATTAGGATACAGGCTGTTATGATGCCTGATATAAAAACGCATTGGCAGGAATATTTAAATCTTTGGAAACCTTTAGCGGATGAAATTGGATATCTAGACGCGAGAGAAGAAGGCCCGGGAGTTAACCATAAAGGTAAAGAAGCTGAATGGGCATGCCCTTTTCTATGGCAGAGAATGGTTGTTCTGTGGGATGGCACTATTTTGCCATGTCTTTTACACGGAGTGGATGATTCGTCTGAAATGGAACTGGGAAATGTTCGTGATAAAGATCTGAAAAAAGAGTGGCTAAGCGAAAAAATGAATAATTTCCGCAAGCTTCACAAACAAGGAGTTTCACACAAAATAGAAGCCTGTGATAAATGTTCATACAGAGCGCTTGAAATAGGCAAACTGGTGTAGGGACAGGCCCCTGTGCCTGTCCGTTATATTAATGCGCGTGTAACATGTTGCGTGAGACGTGTAGAGTAAACAAAGGAATAATTATGATTGCGGCACTTTTGTTGGGAAGAGAAGGAAGCGTTGGGTTTCCCGGAAAAAATATGTATCAGGTGTTGGGGCGTCCTTTGATGGAATATCCTCTTCTTGCGGCGAAAAATGCTCCGTCAGTGGATGAAGTTTTTGTGTCTACTGATTCTACCAAGATAAAAGAAGTTGCGCGGAAAAATAATGTGCAGGTGATTGACCGGCCGGATTATCTTTGCACAAAAGAAGCTTTAGGCGAGGATGCGTTTAAACATGGTTATGAATATATTAAAAATTTAGGTAATAATATAGAGTTAATCCTTCTTCTTTTCTGTAACGCGCCGTGTATTTTGCCTGAACAGATTGAAGAAGGGGTTCGTGTTTTGAGGGAAAGAAAAGATGTAGATTCTGTTGTGACAGTTTCAAAATACAATATGTATTCACCGGTGCGCGCGAGGCGTGAGGGGGAAGACGGCCTTCTTGAACCTTTTATCCCGTTTGAACATTACCGGAAAGGTATTGAAATAAATTGTGACCGTGATGCTCAGGGGGATGTATATTTTGCGGATGTGTGTTTATCGCTTGTTCGTCCGCGGTGTCTGGATAATTTAGAACAGGGCCTTTTGCCGCAAAAGTGGATGGGCCGTAAAATATATCCCATTAAACAATGGGGCGGTTGTGATGTTGATTTTGAATGGCAAGTGCCTCAGGTGGAGTTTTGGCTTAGAAAAAACGGGTTTACCGAAGAAAAATTGCCTTACAGGAGTTTATGAAATGGATCTGCCGATAAAAGAACATTTAAAGAAAGTTATACGGTTTAAAAATTCTGCTGAAAAACGATTAAAGTATCTTAGATTGGATAAGAATGAGGCTGCGCCGTTGTTTTCTAAGGAATTTGTAAATGCTCTGAGGGAAGAAATAACCCCGGATTTTTTAACAGCATATCCTGAAGTTGCCGGGCTGCAGGAAAAAATTGCCGAAAGTTTAAAATGCAATAGTGATAATATTTACGTAACTGCAGGATCAGACGCTGGTATAAAATCAGCGTTTGAAGTTTTTGTTGAGAAAGGCGACAGAGTAGTTTTATTGGATCCCACGTACGCAATGTTTTATGTTTACGCGGATATATTTGAAGCAGAATTGCAGAAAGTGAGTTATACCTGTGATTTGTCTTTATCAGCAGAGAGTGTGATTGCAACGATAAAAGAGTTTAAACCTAAACTTGTATGTATTGCGAACCCGAATAGCCCTACGGGAACTGTATTGCCTTCTGAAGGTATAAAAAAGATTGCGCAATGTTCTTTTGAAAATAAAAGTGTTTTGTTGATAGATGAAGCATATTATCCGTTTTATCCGGTTACGGCTCTGGGGCTAATAAAAGAGTTTCCTAACATAATTGTAACAAGAACGTTTTCAAAAGCAATGGCTCTAGCTTCAGCCCGGTTGGGATATGTTGCCGGCGGGGATGAAATCATTGAAGCGTTACATAAAGTCAGGCCCATGTATGAAACAAACGCTTTTGCGGTAAAATTTGCGGAACTTATTTTAGACAATCCGGAAGTGCTTGAGAAGAATTTACAAGAAGTTAAGGCCGCGAAGAAATATGTTGAAACGGAATTGACTGAAATGGGTGTTTCGTATTTTGAAAGTCATGCTAATTTTATGTTGCTTGATGTGGGGTCTTATGAGAAAAGTGTTGAAATCGGCAAAGCGATGAAAGAACGAAAAATACTAATTAAAGCTGGGTTTACGGATGAAAACCTTAAAAATTGCATTAGAATTAGTGTTGGAACTTGTGATGACATGCGGCGATTTATTGATAATTTTAAACAAGTAATAATTTCAACGCAATGTAATTATAAATCGTAGGGGCGCTTCGCGAAGCGCCCTTGACTCAATCAAAGGATGTTATGTCAATATCGGCTGTTAAAAAGAAATTAGGTGATGCAGGAGTTAACGTAAAGCCTGTAGTCTTGTGGTTACGGGAGTTTTCCTTGAAACAAGCAGTCAGGGAAACCAAACGCGGGGATTTGCTTGAAAAACTTCGAATGATAGTTCCGGATGAAGAGATAACGGGACAGGAATTTAGTGAAAAAACTGATACCTCCGTTTCACGGCTTAAAAGAAGGGTTTTGCACTCGTTTCAATGCTCGTTGATGCTTAAAGCTTTAGAGAGTTTGCCTAAAGGAAGACTGACAGTAGTGGATATAGGAGATTCCGCGGGTACGCATATGCGTTATCTTTCAAAACTTACGGAAGATAAATTTGATATTGATACAATAAGTGTTAATCTGGATGAGAGAGCAATAGAGCGTATTAAGGCTAGAGGTATGGAAGCAGTACATTGTCGGGCGGAGGAGTTGAATTTAGGAAATACACCAATTGATCTTTTTACTTCTTTTCAAATGGTGGAACATTTACATAACCCGTCTATTTTTTTTAGGCGGTTAGCAAAAAAATCCAAAGGCGAAAGAGTTCTATTAACTGTTCCATATGTGAAAAAAAGCCGTGTGGGATTGCATCATTTGCGTAACGGATTTTGTCACCCGATTAGAGCTGAGGAAGAACATATTTTTGAATTAAACCCAAACGATTGGACACTTTTATTCCTTCATTCGGGTTGGAGCGTAAAGCATAGTGAAATTTATTATCAATATCCTAAAAAATGGCCGGTATTAAGCTGGATATGGGCAAAGTTTTGGAAACTGACGGATTATGAGGGGTTTTGGGGAGCGATTTTGGAAAAAGATACAACCTATTCTGATTGTTATCAGGATTGGGAAGAATAGGCCAGTTAGCTGGTTAACCGGTTAGCCAGTTAGCCAGTTTTGAGAGAGTTTAGTAGATATTTGCCATTTGTAAAGTAGTACTTGACAAATGGCACTACCAAATGTAAACCGACAACAAATTGTAGAGAATTTAGGTCGTTAGTATTAAAGAGAACACAAAAAATCTGATTATGATCGGATTTTAGAAATTACCGGCTAACCGGCTAACTGGTAAACCGGATAACTAATAAAGAGTCCGGCGTCCTGGGATTTGATGTAAATTTGGCAGGCAAATTTACATCAAGGCACTCGGACATTAATTCGACTAAATGGGTTTAATTGAGGACTGTCCCAAGCGAGACGCGTGGACTGTCCCCATTAAAACCAAAGTCTCATTAAGGAGTGGTACATTATGAAAGCTGTTGTTTTTGGCGGAAGCGGGTTTTTGGGAAGTTATGTTGCTGATAACCTTTTAGACAAAGGGTATGAAGTAGTGATTTTTGATGTAAAAACTTCACCGCATATTAAATCTGGACAGGAGATAATAATAGGGGATGTGTTGGATGCGGAAGCTGTAAAAGATGCTGTTCGCGGGGCTTCTATTGTTTACAATTTTGCTGGTGTTTCTGATATTGATGAAGCAAGTGAAAAACCGTTGGAAACGATACGGCAGAATATATTGGGAAACGCTCATATTCTTGATGCTCTAAAAGACGAAAAAATCGAACGGTATATCTTTGCGTCAACAGTGTATGTGTATAGTGAGGCAGGATCTTTTTATAAAAGCAGTAAACAGGCATGTGAACTATATATCGAAGATTATTCGAAAAAATACGGGATACCTTATACTATTTTGCGTTACGGATCTCTTTATGGTCCCCGTTCTGATGAGAAAAACCCAATATATGCTCTTTTGAAAAAAATACTTTCAGAGAAAAAGATTTCATATTGGGGGAATGGCGACGAAATACGCGAATACATTCATGTAGAAGACGCTGCGAGGTGCAGTGTGGAAATATTGGACAAAAATTTTGCTAACCAAAATGTTATTATTGCAGGGCATCATCCCGTAAAGTCAAAAGAGCTTTTAACAATGATAAATGAAATTTTGGGAGACGATTTGCCGATAGAGTTTCGCAATGAAAAGTCGGACATACATTATCAGATTACACCGTATTCGTTTAATCCGCGTATAGGGCGTAAATACGTGAGTTCGTATTACCTGGATATGGGGCAGGGGCTTTTGCAATGTATAGAAGAATTGCATCAGAAAAATCATTGTACAAGAGGGGCTAATAAATCCCCCCAGCCCCCTTTTTCAAAGGGGGAGGAAGGTGGTAACG
This sequence comes from Candidatus Omnitrophota bacterium, assembly GCA_043812935.1. Classification (GTDB taxonomy): domain Bacteria; phylum Omnitrophota; class Gorgyraeia; order Tantalellales; family Tantalellaceae; genus JBDRNE01. Next base: position 1,133 of record JBDRLO010000054.1, on the reverse strand, counting down.
CCACCGATAATTTGAGAGGTTGTTAATGTTTATAATTTTCCCCCTTTGAAAAAAGGGGAGGAAGGTGGTAACGCCACCGATAATTTGAGAGGTTGTTAGTGTTTAATAATTTTCCCCCTTTGAAAAAGGGGGATAGGGGGATTTAGATGAGTGATAAAAAATTTAGGGTTCTGTTTATTTACCCGAATACTATGATGGCAACGCTTGTTCCTATTCATTTGTCGCTTTTATCAGCGTGCCTTAGAGCAAAATCATTTGAAGTGGATTTGTTTGATACAACGTATTATAAAACCGAAGAAGTGAATTTTGAACAGAAAAAAGTAGAGCTTTTACAAATCAAACCGTTTAATCTCAATGATAAAGGTGTCGGATTTAAACAAACTGATATTTATGAAGATTTGCGCAAGAAGGTTGCAGAATACAAACCAGATCTTATTGGTATTACTATGGTTGAAGATACATATGATCTTAGTCGTTCGCTTCTTGAAAGTATAAAAAGTTTTGATGTTCCAGTTATTGCCGGCGGAGTTTTTGTTACATTTTCCCCTGAAGAAGTTATTTCTAATGAAACCGTTGATATGGTTTGTGTCGGTGAAGGAGAAGAAGCTTTAGTTGAACTGTGTGAAAAAATGTCCAAGGGGGAAGAGTATTCTGATATAAAAAATCTATGGGTTAAAAAGGAAGGTAAAATTATAAAAAATCCTTTAAGGCCGCTTATGAATATAGATGAACTGCCTGTTATAGATTATGATATTTTCGGCAGGGACAGACTTTACCGTCCGATGTTCGGAAAAGTCTTCACTATGATTCATGTTGAGCTTGATAGGGGATGCCCGTATGACTGCACATATTGTGAAGCTCCGCATCTTAGAAAACTATTTCAGGAAAATGGATGCGGGATATATTACCGGAAGAAAAACGTTGATACCATAATGCGCGAGATGAGGGTTCTTGCGGATAAGTATAACCCGGATTATGTAAATTTTAATTCAGAAACTTTTTTAGCAAAACCTATAAACGAACTTAAAGAATTTGCTGAAAAATATAAAGAAATAAACATTCCGTTCTGGTGCCAGACGCGTCCCGAGACCGTAACAGAAGAAAAGATAAAAATTTTAAAAGATATGAATTGT
>JBDRLO010000053.1:0-3368 GCA_043812935.1 Candidatus Omnitrophota bacterium | reverse complement strand
TTTGAAAGTCGATGATAAAACGATGGCACATTATCTAAGTGCCCTAAAAGAAACAGGATTGATATCTACTATTTTTGCAGATAAAAAAGGGATGGCATTAATAAGAAAGACGGAAAAAATTTTCATTGAGAATACAACACTATATAATGCAATATGTTATGGAATAGGGCAGGGAGTTAACCTTGGAATGATGAGGGAAATATTTTTTGTAAATTCAATTATTGGCAGTGGGGAAAATGTTTTTTACAGTAAAAATTTTGGAGATTTTACATGCGGCGATTATAATTTTGAAATTGGCGGAAAGAAAAAAAAGATTGAACAAATAGTTCTTGATATGCAGAATTCTTTTCTTGTGAAAGATGAAATTCTTATAGCTTCAAAAAGAGCTATTCCACTATATTTGTTTGGATTTTTGTACTAATTCTTTCGTGAATTTAAACTACACGTTGCATGTGTAAAAGGAAAAAATCATGAAACAAAAACTAATAATTATCGGCGGTGGTGGTCACGCAAAAGTAATAATTGACGCTGTTTTAGCCGGCGATGAATATGACATACATGGAATAATTGACCAAAAACTTGAAAAGGGCACGAAAGTTTTAGGTGTGCCTGTTTTGGGGGCGGATAGTATTCTCCCTGAACTTTTTGGTGAGGGAATAAAAAACGCTTTCATAGGGGTTGGGTCAATTGGTAATTGCGATGTGCGTAGAACTATTTGTGAAAAACTGAAAAATATTGGTTTTAATTTGCCGGTTATTATTCATCCAAAGGCGGTTGTGGCGAAGGATGTTGAAATTGAGGAAGGTACTTTTGTCGCGGCGTCCGCGACAATTAACCCCGGGACTAAAATCGGTAAAAATGTGATTATAAATACGTCATCATCAATTGATCATGATTGCCGTATAGGAGACTTTGTTCATATCGCTCCGGGCGCGATTTTATGCGGGACTGTAAGTGTTGGAGAAGGAACGCATGTTGGTATAGGTGCAAACATTATTCAATCCGTTAAGATAGGTAAAAATTGTTTTATTCCCGCCAGCAGAATGGTTAAAGCTGATTGGGTGGATGAAAGAAAAAGCTAATAAAGGTTTAAAATGAAAAAAAGAGCCAATAAAAAAGTTTATATTATCGCTGAAGCCGGGGTTAATCATAACGGTGACTTGGAAACAGCGAAAAAGATGATAGACGTGGCAGCTTCAGCCGGAGCGTCTGCTGTAAAGTTTCAGGCTTTTAAGGCAGATAAGCTTACGAGTGTTTCAGCGCCTAAAGCGGATTATCAGAAAATCGGGAATGATAAGGAATCTCAATATGAAATGTTAAAACAGTTGGAATTGGATCGTGACGCGCATAAAGTACTAATGGATTATTGCAGAGAAAAGAATATAGATTTTTTATCATCGCCGTTTGATGTGGAAAGCATAGACATGCTTGCGGAGTTGGGGCTGGAGGTGTTTAAAATCCCGTCGGGTGAAATAACGAATTTACCGTATTTAAGAAAGGTTGGACAGTTAAACAAAAAAATCATTATCTCTACCGGTATGTCTGACTTTTCGGAAGTAGAAAGGGCGGTGGAGGTTTTGATAACGTCCGGAACTTTATTGGAAAATATAACTATTCTTCACTGCAATACCGCGTATCCAACTTCTTATGAAGATGTGAATTTGAAGGCAATAGAAAACCTGCGAAGTTTTTTAAAAATTCCAGTTGGGTATTCTGATCATAGTTTGGGAATAGAAGTTTCTATCGCCGCGGTAGCTTTGGGCGCGGAGGTTATTGAAAAACATTTCACGCTTGATCGAAATATGCCGGGTCCGGATCACGCGGCATCATTGGAACCCCGTGAATTAAAAATAATGGTAAATGCTATACGGAACATTGAAAAAAGCCTTGGAAGTAGCGAAAAAAAAGTTTCTCCTTCGGAAGAAAAGAATATGACAGCTGTACGTAAAAGTATTACGGCGGCTGGTAGCATTAAAAAAGGAGAAATTTTTAATGGAAATAATATTACTGCCAAGCGTCCCGGCAGTGGCATTAGCCCAATGCAATGGGATGAGGTTATAGGTAAAACAGCAAAAAGAGATTTTGAAAAAGACGAGTTGATAGAATTATGAAAAAAATATGTATCGTAACAGGAACCCGTGCTGAATGGGGGCTTTTTTATCCGCTTGCTAAGCGAATTAAGGAAGCAAGTGAATTAGAATTAAAGATAATTGCGACTGGCATGCACTTGTCTGAAAAATATGGGCTTACGTATAAAGAAATTGAACGGGATGGATTTAAAATTGATCGGAAAGAAGAAATTCTTTCCGAAGATGACACCGAAGAGGGCGCGGCGAAGTCCACGGGGTTAGCCGTTATCAAAATCACAGAAGCTTTTCGGGCAATAGAGCCTGATCTGGTAGTTCTTTTGGGAGACAGATTCGAAACCTTCGCGGCGGCAGTTTCGGCTTTTATGTTAAAAATTCCGATAGCGCATCTTCATGGCGGTGAACTCACGGAAGGAGCTTTGGATGACGCTTTCAGACATTCAATAACAAAAATGGCAGTTTTGCATTTTACTTCGACGGATATTTATAGAAAACGGGTTATCCAGATGGGAGAAGAACCTTCAAGGGTTTTTAATGTGGGAGCTTTAGGTTTATGCGGGATAAAAGATACAAAAGTTTTGGGTAAAGAAGAGCTGGAGAAAGAACTCAATTTTAAATTCGGCAAAAAGAATTTTTTAGTTACGTTTCATCCGGTCACTTTGGAGTCGAGTGAGGCCTCAAAGAAACAAATGGAAAATCTTCTTAAGGCGTTGGATCAGCATAAGGACGCGAAGGTGATATTTACCGCGCCGAATTGCGATATGTATTCAAGAGGTGTTAAACAAATGATAGATGCATATGTTTCAGGAAATAATGAAAAAGCCGTGTGTTTTAATTCGTTGGGAAGAAAAAAGTATTTTAGCGCGCTGCAATTTGTTGACATGGTCGTGGGCAATTCTTCAAGCGGTATAATCGAAGTTCCGTCTTTTGGCGTGCCTACTGTTAATGTCGGTGCCCGGCAGAAAGGAAGAATAAGAGCTTTTTCAGTAATAGACGCGGAAGGTAGTTTTGAAACGATAAAAAACGCTTTTGATAAGGCTTTGTCAAAAGATTTTATAAAAAGCTGCAGAGAAGTAAAAAATCCTTATGGGGATTCAACTGCCGCGGAGAAAATAGTGGGAATAATTAAAGATATTAAAGATCTAAGCGTGCAGAAACATTTTTATGATATAGATTTTAAGGAATAATGGGGAATAATGGGGGGAATAATGGGGTGAAAACGAGGAACAATAAAAAAAAATGTAAGTTGGATTTTGGTGGTTTGAACCCCAACGTTGTGAA
>JBDRLO010000052.1:0-11692 GCA_043812935.1 Candidatus Omnitrophota bacterium | reverse complement strand
AGCTGTTTTAATACTAAAAAATCCGTCATCATCTGCTAATATTCCCCATTTCTTAAGCAAATTATCGTCCGCAAACCTAACCTTTTCTTCATGCTCATAGTTTTGTCCATCTACACATTTCCCATCCGGATCTATCTTCCGCATTTCCCGGATTGCCCATCCCAGTTCATAATCAATTTCTACAGATGAACCGTCTTCCAAGTATCGTATTTTGCTCCATCCATCTTTGTTTTTATCGACTATTTCTATTATTTTTCCGGTACGAACGTCACGGGTAACATGACCAATATAACTATACCTTTCATCATAATTTCTCTGCGTTTCCTTTTTAACTTCACCTGTATCCGGATTGACATCATATATTTGAATCCCCTGTCCGCTATCCCCAGTAACTACCTGACGTTTAGGATGAGGCGTAAACCTGCCTTCAGGATAAGTATTCTTTACCGTTGAACCATCTTCTAATGTCTCATAACGCATACGCCCATATCCGTCAGATTCATCAACCAAATGGCCCTCTTCATCATAATTGATTATTTCGGGAAAAAAACTGTTCTCATTATATCGCATGAATTTTCTATTATTACCCGTGTCTTTCCAAGATTCTTCATACCAAATTATCATATTTTTTAAATCCGTACCATACTGCCATCTACTTTCATCCGGGAAAACGCCGTAATATTCCCATTGAATCAGATTGCCTTCCTTATCATACCTTTCTGCTATACTTGTTACAGACTTTAATAAATTACCTTGCGCATCATAAGAAGGATCATACTCTCTGGACACATAATACGGGTATGGAATATTACAATCCTGGAAATATATATAATTCTCGGGCACACCTTCCGCACTGAGCCCTTCCAACGGCCTTCCGCAATCATCAAAAAAATCATCCAATACTGCATTATCATTATCAATATTCAAACGTTTTTTATTCTCAGCTACATTTTTTCGCTTTTGTTTCGAAATCGTCTCTGGACTAATAGTTCTTTCGCCAGGCATTAAAGTGTCTTTTTGAAAAATTTGTTCTTTTAAAACCACTCCTTCACGATTTGCATACTGCTCGGTCATTCCTTTTTTCCCGACAAAAGGGACTGACACAATAAAGATAGCTAACGGGATAAACAGAAAACTTAATTTTGCAAGAGTACCTTTATTCCCGAATAATAAGAATTTTGTTTTTTGTCTTTTGTTTATTAGGCTTTTTATATTTTCATTTTCCGGTTTATTAAAAGCTAAAAACATTACAGTTATAAGCAAAATAGAAGAAACTGCCATGAGAATTATCCCGATTCCGGGGGAATATGCTACAGGATCAAGAATTCCCTTTCTTACACCTGCCCCAACGATTGAAGGCACCGATAAAAATACTCCTAATAGCATTGAAACAAAAATTCTTGATTTAAATTGCCCGCCAGGCAAACGCTTAGTAGTACTATAAATATCATTGAAATCATCTTCGCCTGAAAGGTTTTCTTTTTCTAAATCGTCCGGTTCTTCACCCCACTCATAATAAAATAGCTCGTCATCATATTTGCCCCAATCTTCAAAATAAGTTTCCTTATGAATCATCTTGCCATCAGGATTAAATTTTCTTATTTCAAAAAGAACACCATTCGGGCCATATTCCCTTTCATAATATATCCCCTCAGCAAAATAATCTGTTTGTATTTCGCTCTTATCTTTAAATTTTTCTGTCTTGGATAAAATATCACCTTGCCTATTCACTAAATCATACTTAAGTATCTGGCTTGTTCCATCAGAAAAATACAAAAAACCTGTCACATATTCCAATTTACCTGTTTCGTCATTATAGTCACGTTTCATATCCATAATCCCATCTTCACCAAAATCTATAGATTCATACACAACTCCATTTTCGCCATAATGTGATTGTAGAAGTAAATTATCATTTCCAGGATTTCTCAAAAAATATGAGGATTTTTTCGAGGATATAGAATTATATCGCCGTGACCAGATATTTCCATCAGACAAGACTCCCTTTTCCTCATATTTCATCATCTCCCCTCGTTCATTGTACTCTTCCATAATACTGGAAACTAATTCGCCGTATTTATTTCTCTTGTTTAACTCCGGATCGTATTTTTTTAGTATCTGGTATGGATGCATTATATTGGGGTCATCAAAATAAACAAATTCCACAATCACCCCATCGGAAGTAATTTCTTTTAAAACCCGGCCGTATTTATCCTGCCTAAAGGAATTTTCTTCATCTGACAGATCATACTCTTTAAAAACCTTATGTTTGGGTTTAACAGGCGGCACTATAATAGTCGGTTTACCATTTTTTCCTTCTGACAATTCCTTCGGCTCTTGAATAGTTTGTGAAAATTCTTTTTGTTGTGAAAAGTCAATATCTCTTTTTGATCTATAACTTAAATATGTTATTCCAAATATAGTTAAAACTGCCAGGATCAAAACAATACTTAATTTCTTACTGTTTCCGGCTGTTCCCAATCTATCTTTCTTATAGCTTTCACTTGTACTGCTTTTGAAAACTAAATACATTATTGAAATTAAAGATACAAAAGCAGCTGCCATGAGAATTATTCCAACACCAGGAAACCCCGGTAAAGGCTTAATAAATTTGCCGACAATTCCAGCTTCAGAAATTGAATGCCGCAGCATAAAGAAGCCTAAAAGAATTGAAATTAATGTTTTCTTCTTAACTTTATTTTCGTTTTCGCGTAAGGATCGTTTTACTTCTCTAAGAACCGCTAAAATTGTTTCCTTTTGTATTAACTGTTTTCTTTTTACAACTTCTTGTACCAATGCGATTAAAATCTGCGCCATATCTTCTTCAATGCCGCGATGCATTAATTCTTTAAGAACATTCTTCTGAAAAAATAAATTAAAATTAAGCCGCCTATTTTTTTGGGATATAACTATAACTTTTCCGTATACAGAACCTTTATTCTCTATCTTGTCGAGAATTTCCGGTAAACTTTCCATGATTTGTTTTCTTCTTTGCAAAGATAAATTTTTTAATGTTTTTAAAATATTTTTATTTTTACGGGATAAAAAGCGATTTGCAGACAGTTTTTCTTTAACCTGGTAATACGGAATTAACTTAGCCAACATAGCGCCATTAATGAAATTAACTGCTGCTGCCAGTGTTATTTTTATTGCGTTTGGTATATTTTTCAGCTGTAAAAATGCATTTCGCTCAATTATTCTGCAAAAAACAAGATTAACAACACAAAAACTGATAAAAGCTATAACAAGGGCATATATAAAAAACTCAATAGCATCTAACGGAGTTTTTATTTCGTTATAAAAAACCCATTTTTCAGGATCATGCCCTTTGTCACCCGCGCTTTTTTTAATAATATCCCTGGCTCTATGGGAAATCACTGCGCGCCGTACCCATTGAATAGCACTTATGGCCAAATAAGAACATGTTCCAATTAAGAACAAATGTGCCACGTTAAAAATATTTACTTCTTTTTTTATTAAAACTAATGACGCAGTAAAAATTATTGCTGAAAGCTGGGCTACTTTTAGCTTAAAATCTTTAGAAACAAGGTCCGCTTTTAACCGAAGAGAAATCTCCCTGCCGTACAAGAAATAAGCTATAAGCCCAAATACAATTACATAAAGCCACATGTTTACTAAAGCAGAAAAATAATTATTCGCAACACCCGCTTTCTGTCCTGCTTCACTAATACCAGCTATAAAAAGAATTATAAACATTTTCTTTATAATACTTTTTATCAGTTTTTTTGATTTTCCCCAAAAACCTGTGGTATTATTATCTTCAGCATCTTGAACATATTCCGGCAAAAAACCTTCAATTTTTTTCAATAATTCATTTTCCTCTTTATAATCTCTTATGACTAATTTTGCATTTTCAGACAAAAGATCTTTTTCTTTTTCTTCATCATGCGCACGGCCAATAAAATTCACTCCTACTTTTTTAGCGTTTTTAGCATCTGAAGTGGTATCTCCAAACATTACTGCATTATTCCGAGAAAGCTTTTTCTTTTTAAGCGTTTTTGTAATATATCCCGCCTTCGTTTTTGGCAGGATTATTTTTTCCCAAAAATTTGAAGCGCTTCCGAACACGCCTGAAAAATATCCGGCAAAACCTAATGCTTTTTATTTGGCGTTTAAGCTCTTTCGTTGAAAGGCCGCTTGCAATATGAATTTCCGCACCTTGTTCACGTAATTTTTTAAAAACTTCTTCAATGTTATTTACAAGAGGAATCTTTCCGCCAAATTCTTTTTTCATTATCTCATTTCTTATTGCTACAATCCTTTTGACAAAATGAATTCCATCTTTATAATTAAATTCTTTCCGGTTTTTTTTCGCAATCTCTTTATATATTTCATATTGTTTTATTCCTGAAAGGCCATCTATTTGTTTCCAAAAAGTAAAATAATCCTCTTCTCTGCCGCCAACCTCCAAATAAACTTTCTTAAAAGCTTCTAATGCAACAAGGTGCGTATTTGTTACTGTACCATCCCAATCAAAAAAAGCTATTTTAAGTTTTTGATCACTTCCAGTCTTTACTGTTTTAGGTTTAGCTATTACAAAAGCATCAGTAAACTCTTCTAATAATTGTTCGGCAAAATATGAACCGGCAAGCAGGGCTTTATTCCTTCCAAAGAAATAAAAGGTTTCTATTAACACCTGGCGCTCTAAAACACATGATAACTTTGCTATCTTTTCTAGATATAACCATATCCTTTTTGCAGCTAATACTTTTTTTCCATGCGCTTTTGAGGAATTCAACAATTCTATTTTTTCGTCATCAACGCGGTATGTTTTATTCCCAATTTTACCAATGAAAAATTCATCCTGCACATCAACTTTTACAGTGTTCAGGCGTTTTTCAAATGCTTTTACCAAAATATCATGAGTTTCATTTGACGGTAATCTACTGCAGGCGTTTTTATAATCTTTAATCCATTTCTGTTTTTTTGCTTCCAGGGATCCGCCTGAGCGCACAATATGCACGGCTGTATAAATTATTGCTTCATCAAATTGTGTTATTTCCTTTGACTCTGAAAGTAACGGCAGCGCCAGGCTATAGGCCCCCTCCTGCGCAAGCTCTATATAAGGATCCTTTTTCTTTGTTAAAATAGTTACATAAGGCCGCTCCTCATCTTTTGAAAATCTCGGCATCAGGATAAGATACGACAATCCATTCTGTTTCATAAGCGTCGTAAGACCCTTGGTGTGATATCCTCCCGAGATAAGCGCCGCGGCACTTTTGCCTTCTTTCTTCATAGCCTTCACCGTGTTTGCAATCATAGCTTTGTTACGCGCGTCGGCTGTCTTATAAAACTCAATGTTATCTTTGACTCCTGCAAGAAAAGCTATAACACTTTTTTCCGTTATGCATTCATCTTTTTCAAGAAACATAAAATAATCGCTTAGATTAATTTCAGGGATTTGCCGCAAAATAGAATTTGTCTGATCAGGGTTAGACTTTAATGCAAGAAACAATTTTAGTTTTTCCGTAAATTCAACTAAATCATATAAAAGCTTTTCCTTATTGGTTAAACTTATTTTCTTTATAATTTCTTCTTCCAAAAATTTTGTCTCCATCTGAACGCCGAATATATTCAAATTGTCATAAAACGAAAGGTATTCAATATACCCGGCAAGATCCGTATATTCATTTATATCAACATCTTTTTTTGATGCTATCATTGATAGGTTTTTATAATAAGAAGATTCTGTAATCCTTTGCTGCTTCAGCAATATCGTTTCCCTGGCCAAAGATTCCAACTCTTTTTTTGTACTTTTTGCCAGTATCAAGCCCACAACTTTTGTTCTCTGAAGAGCCGCGTTTTGAAAATCTATATTCTTTTCAAGGGCTATTGCCCGATTAAACTTTTTAATATTTTTATATATTTGTAAATTTAAATTATGCTGTGCGGCAATTTTATGTAAAAACTGCCAATACATTTCAAAACTAATTTTTCCTTTGCGATGCAAACGGGATTTAAATACAAACCGGGAAAATTCTTTAGAATATATTTCATTTTCTTTTTCTTTTAATTTGTCACTTAAATTTTCTGCAAATTTTATTCTTTCACGGTTTAACGCGTAAACTTTTTGGAAATACTTAATATTTTTCCGATACAGCTGGTTATCTTCAACTCCATACAACACTGCTTTATCATTATTTAATATAGAAAAAAATTCACCGGCGGAAATTTGGCTCTGTTTCATAAGAAATTCAGCGGTTTTTTCTTTAGCATCCTGATCAGGGCAGCTTCCCAAAAGCGCTGTATTTATAAAACCTGACCCGCCTTCAACTGCTACAATGCCCAGGTCATAATTTGCAGTAAGCTCCTGTAAAATGTTTACTATGGAATATTGAGCAGAAAGAGAAGAATGACAATCCTGGATAGTTATTATGGTTTCCGCGGCGGAGGAAAGATCAAATTCTTCTTCTACACGCGCAAGGCCTTTTGGGATATCAATAATTTTTTTTGTTTCATCAGCTGCCCCATGGAAATCGATACAATTTCCATTAGTAGCCCCGGAAACATCACCAACAGCCCAGACTATATCGTGGTGTAACATTAACGTAATTATTAATGCAGCTATAATCCTGAATAGTACATGCTTTTTCCATTTGGTCATATAAATCCTAACAATAATATTTGTCTTTTTATTAACTTAACTCACATATAATTTTATTATTATAGCGCAAATCAACAGTTAAATCCAACTTTTTCTGATTTTATGTCCGAGGGGTTTTGTTGTTTTCAGTTGTAACCACAGCCCCATTAAGATACAATATATCTGTTTAAATACATAACCCCAATAGGGTAAACACATAAGGAGAACAAATAAATGCGAATTGATAAAAAAACAGTTTTTGCCGTTAGTATAATTGCTGTTATTTTTGCAATTATACTGGTATACGAATGGAGCGGTGCCTGGAAGGGATATAAAGCTATACTTGGACAAACTGAGGTTATTACCGCACAATTATTAAAAGCAGAACAAATCCCCCTATATATGGTTATAGTAACCACAATTGTCAATTATATAAAACATTCCTGGTTATGTCTTGTTTTGGCGTTTATTGCAGCCGGCGCGCTTCAGGAATTTGTGCCGCAAAAAAAAATAGTAAAACTGATGGGATCCGAACGCGGATTTTTGCCATATTTAATCGGCGGTGCAGGCGGCCCGCTCCTTTCCATGTGCTCCTGCAGCGTTATTCCTATTTTTGGAGGATTATACAAAAGAGGCGCGGGCCTTGGCCCCTCACTTGCATTTCTTCTTTCTGCTCCCGCAGTTAATCCGGCAGCAATTCTTTTAACTCTGGCACTTTTAGGCTGGAAATTTATGGTTGTACGGATCATTTTTGCTGTCGGATCAGGAATGATTGTAGGTTATGTTACGGAGAAGCTATTAAAAGGTAAAATCCCACCGGCAGAAACTATTAAAATTGAAGAGTGCAGTTGTCAAAAAACAGAAACATCACAAACTTACGGCAGGCGGATTCATAACATGTTTTCATATTCATGGGAATTTGTAAAAATGGTTCTCCCTTTGATATTAATCGGCGTAATCCTTGCCGGCCTGGTAAAAGCTTTTCTGCCGCCTGCTTTTTTGGTCAAATACCTGGGAACAGGTATCTTGCCTATTATGCTGGCATCTTTAATCGGAGTGTTCATGTACACTCCAAGCTTAGTTGAAGCGCCTCTCATTCGAGGGCTATTAGAATCCGGAATGGGAACAGGCCCTGCAATGGCTCATCTTTTAACAGGACCCGCTTTGAGTTTACCTTCAATACTCGGAGTCTGTAGAATAATAAGCCCAAAGGTTCCTTTGGTATATACATCACTTATGTGGATATGCGGAGTTATTGCGGGACTTGTATTTTGGATTATCGCGCCCGTATTTTAGGTTTATTTACTAAAGTTTGAATGATGGAAATAATTTCCGCGGGCCGAAAATACCAAAAAAGATAAAATTATGAATATTTGATATGCTTCACAATCACTTTAATATTTTTCGCAGAAACCTGTTTTTATCAACATTCATTATCAAATATTATTCTTTTTTCAAATAACGCTGTGTAAGCAATAACATAAGCAGCCGCGCTTACTCCGAGATAAGCCGTTCCGCCGGCCTTACTGCCTTTAAGATTTATCTTTTTGGAATCAAAAACTTTTCGGCCGCGAGGCCCGGTTAATTCAACAATACCGGTAATAACTTCCTGTGCATCGGGGCCTACTGCTGAAACTTTTATTTCTTCAGTTCTCTTTATACCCAAAGCCCTTACACCTATATCACTTTCCGCGTTTACTTTTTCTCCTTTAAAATGGATTAATACGGTTGATTTTCGATATTTAACAAATTTTGAGATACACACGGACAAATATAAATCAATTCCTTGTGAATAACGTACTTTTAAATAAACGGCAGCACTTTTGCCCGTATGGTATTCATAAAAATCCATTCCGTCTTTTTTTTCATTGTTAGCTTTTATAATACCCCTACAATACCTTAAACCGATTTTTATTCTCGCATTCTTTACCATTGCCGCGACAAACGGCCCAGCGTACCAAGACCACAGTCCGCCATTATGATAATGGCCGACAAATTGTTTAAACCTAAACTGATGCAGTTTTTGGGATCTAAAAGTTTCCTCCGGAAAAAAAGGATAATGCGCCGGAATCAAACGATATTTGTTAATGGAAATTTCTTCTATAAAATTAATAATTTTTTCAATCTGCTGCTGAGAAGGCAATTCGGCAAGAATCGCCAGTATATTGCCAAAAGCGTCAAAAATTTCCTGAGGATAATTAAATGAAACAGCATGTCGGTCAGGTGAATAGAAAAAATGTATATAATACCCTACTTTTTCAAAATCAAATTTCTTTGACAACCTTGAAACAATGGGACCTTTTTCTATATCTAAATTATCTGTCCAAAATTTTTCATTGATTAGTTTTTTTATACGTGCAGCTTTTTTGCCATAATAATCAGATTTTTGTTTGTTAATTTTTTTGAGAATAGCCGAATACTCTTTAACCGCCATGTACCATAGGACCTCATCATAAAGAACAATACCCTGCTGAAGATACTCATCAGCCCAGTTCCCTGCCCGGGGTATAAATAAAAGTTCATATTTTTTATTTTCCCACATGTTTTCAAGATATGAAAAAGCTTTTTTTATGGATTCAAAATGATCCTCCAATATTTTTTCGTTGGGATACCGCCGCGCAAACCTTATACAGCCTATAATATAAAGGGTTGTAGAATCTACCCTGGGGTTGATTATCCCATAACTTACTTTTCCATCAGCGGAGACATTACTTGGGATAGCGCCGTCTTCCCTTTGATATTTTGATAAAGTACGTATACTGTCTTTACATCCTTTAATAAGCACTCTGTCCTGCGAAAGAATACTTGCCATAAATATCCAAAAAGCATCCCGCGCAAACACCCTTTTGTAATTATCTTTATTAACTGCCGAAGCAAAAAAACCGATATTTCCAGATTCTGGCCCTGCCACTAAACTTTTCAATAAATCCAAAGACTTAATATATGCTTCTTTAAATATTTTGTTTTCCATTGTATCTCCAATTAAAGCCCTCTTCTCAGCTATCATATGTTATGCCGTCTGCTTTTGTCAACAAACAGTGCCAAAAATACAATTTTTTATACTAATATCCAAAAATATGTTATATTTACTTACAAGATCAAAGACTTTTAAGAATCAACCGGTTTTATTTTCATATTATGCATACAAAAAAGATAGTAATCATAGGCGGCGGCCCTGCGGGCATGATGGCGGCAATTTCTGCCGCTCATAAATACCGTGATATCGTTCTATTGGAAAAAAACCGTTCCTTAGGCAAAAAACTGCTTTTAACCGGTAATGGACGCTGTAATTTCACCAATGTTTCTGATTTAAATACTTTTCTAACAAAATATTCAAAAAACGGTTCGTTTTTAAGAGACGCTTTTAAACTTTTTTTTAACACTGATTTAATAAATTTTTTTGAGAAACGCGGATTAAAATGTAAAATTGATTCCGAAAAAAAGGTTTTTCCCTTGGATGACAAAGCATTAAGCATACTTAACGTTTTAAAAAGTGAACTCATAAAACAAAAAGTTTCCTTCTCCTTCGCTTCCCCTGCTCAAGATATACTTTTAAAAAACGGCAAAATACACAGTGTACAACTTAAAAATGGAACTCTAATACCTTGCGAAAAAATCATACTTGCAACCGGCGGCACTTCGTATCCTGCAACCGGTTCTACAGGCTGGGGCATAAAAACCGCCCAAAAATTGGGGCACTCTATAATCCCTTTAAAACCGGGATTAGTACCCCTTGTTATTAAAGAACATTATCCATCACTATTAATGGGGCTTTCTTTACAGAACATTACGTTGAAAATACATCTTAAAAACCGTAGCATAACAACAAAGAAGGGGAGCATTATTTTTACGGCTAACGGTATTTCCGGACCGATTGCCTTATCTATCAGCAGCACAATATCAGATCTTTTGAACAAAGAAAAACTGGTTAAAATAAGCATTGATCTTTTTCCCGACACTTCTGAGAAACAGCTTAATTCTTTATTGTCCAAAAACTTAAATGCCTGTAAGAACAAATCTATAAAAAATAATTTAAAAGATCTTGCCCCTCAAAGACTAAGTAATCTTTTTTTAGATATCAGTCATATAGATAACGAAAAACCATCAGGCAAGTTAACTCAAAAAGAACTTTCAATCCTTACTGCATTATTCAAAACTTTCCCTTTAACCGTTACCCGGACTTCCAGCATAAAAGAAGCAATGGTAACGCGGGGAGGGGTTTCTTTAAAAGAAATCAATCCACGCACAATGGCTTCGCGTATTATTCCGGGACTTTATTTTGCAGGAGAAATAATAGATATTGACGGAGATACCGGAGGATACAATCTTCAGGCGGCTTTTTCTACCGGTTATTTAGCGGGACAAAAATAGGGACAGCTACCATTTAATTGCTTTGCAATTAAATGGTAGCTGTCCCTATTTTTTTTACCGCTTATTATAACTTTACTACGTTTATAGCTTCTTCACCTTTAGCACCTTGCTGAATTTCAAACTCTACTGCTTGACCTTCATCTAAAGATTTATAGCCGTCACCCTGAATTGAGCTATGATGTACGAATACATCTTTGCCTGACTCAGGAGTAATAAACCCATAACCTTTTGCGTTATTGAACCACTTTACTGTTCCTGTTGCCATTACTATCTACCTCCTTTTACCGCTAAATTATAGCAGATCGTGATACATTCAAAACCACATACTATTTTTCTCTATTGCTCTACGGATTAAAAATTTCACGCATCATCTGCTATCTACGTGACTATAATTATAAGCAAAAATTGTTTTCTGTCAACAAAAACAAGTTGGTTCTACCTTTACGCAATTATTTTTTATTGGCACCCATGATCCTGCCACACATTGTCAGCAGAAAGATAACCGGACAGGCACAGGGGCCTGTCCCTACCATATTTAAAATGTTATTAACAAAATGAACAATTTACCAAATTTGATTATTCTGTAGATACAAGGGAAAGTCGCACCTCCATACATAGGTTAACAACTTGCATAAACAAGAAATCAGAGCTACATTTGGAAAAACCAAAACAGGAGGTGCGTTATGAAAAGTGTAGCATATGCAGGGAATGATGTCC
>JBDRLO010000051.1:0-10138 GCA_043812935.1 Candidatus Omnitrophota bacterium | reverse complement strand
GTGATCTTTCAGCCGAAGAGCTCTTTGATGTTATAGCCGCTCTTTTTAAAAGAGAAGGTTTCGTAGATGACAATTCTGACGAATGAGAATGATATCCGCAAAATTCGGGAATCAGGTGAAATCCTGAAAAAAGTATTTTCTTTTGTAGAAAATAAGATAAATCCCGGAATATCGACTTTAGAACTGGATGTTGAAGTTGAAAAAGAAATCCGCAGATTGGGAGCGGACCCGGCTTTTAAAGGATATAAGGGGTATCCAGGTTCGATTTGCGCTTCATTAAATGAAGTAGTTGTTCACGGTATACCGTCATCCGATATTATTATAAAAGACGGAGATATTATCAGTATTGATATCGGGGTTAAAAAAAACGGTTATTTTACGGATGCAGCCAGAACTTTTTCAGTCGGAACAATTGCTGAAGAGGCTGAATGCCTGATAGATTGTACAAAACAATGCCTTACAGAGGGTATAAAACAGGCGGTTACAGGCAACAGAGTTTCGGATATTTCGCATGCTATTCAGTGTGTTGCGGAAAAATTCGGATTTAAAGAAGTCAGGATGTTTGTCGGACATGGTGTTGGGCGTGCTTTACATGAACCGCCCGAAGTTCCGAATTGGGGACAAAGAGGAAACGGTCCGGTTTTGCAGCAAGGTTTGGTTTTGGCAATAGAACCTATGATTAATTGTGGTACAAGGAATGTAAAGATAATGCCGGATGGATGGACAGCTGTAACTTCAGACGGCAGACTATCCGCGCATTTTGAGGATACAATTATTGTTGGACAAAAAAAAGCGGAGATAATAACATGAGCCCAAAAGAAGAACCGATTGTTGCTATTGGAGAAATTGTTGAAACTCTGCCGAATGCTATGTTTAAAGTTCGGTTAGAAAACGGGCATATAGTTCTTGCCCATGTGTCGGGAAAAATGAGGATGTACTTTATAAGAATCGTTCCGGGAGATAAAGTTACAGTGGAATTGTCTCCGTATGATTTAAGCAGAGGACGAGTTATTAAAAGGGAGAAATAATTGTGAAAGTTAGGCCAAGTGTTAGAAAAATATGTGGGAATTGTAAAATTGTACGAAGAAAAGGCGTAGTGCGTATAATTTGTAAAGATCCAAAACATAAACAAAGGCAGGGATAATTCCGGAGGCATGCTATTTGTCTGTTACCGGTTGCAATAAAACGCTGTCTTAGGGAATAGGCATAAGTTTTGTAATGCCGTAAATAGTTAATCTGTGGTGTTAGTTGCCGAGATATAAAGTAAAGTTTAATGAAATAAGGAGAAGATATGCCGAGAATTGTAGGTGTGGATATACCAAAAGAAAAAAGAATAGAAGTGGCGTTAACATATATATATGGGATTGGGCCGGCTCATTCTAATGAAATCCTCAAAGAAGCTGGGATTTCTCCGGACAAACGGGCTAAAGATTTAGATGATAAAGAGGTTACAGCAATAACCCATATTATACAGGAATCATATCAGGTTGAAGGAGATTTGCGGCGTTTGCAGATGTCCAACATTAAAAGACTGATGAGTATTGGTTCCTACCGGGGGCTAAGGCACAAAAAAAATCTTCCGGTAAGAGGCCAAAGGACAAAAACTAATTCAAGGACAAGAAAAGGACCTAAGCGGACTATTGGGGCCTTTAAAGATAAAGCCGTACGAAAAGCCGTGAAAGCCGGTTAGTGTATATAATACCGTTAATTTTCAGATTCAAATTAACGGCAGTATATAGAATATGAAAAGAAATGAGGTAAATTGTGCAGAAAAAGGCAAAAGTAAGACGACGGAAAAAAATAATAAAAAAGATTTCCAGCGGTAAAGTATATGTGCACGCGACGTTTAACAACACAATTGTTAGTGTTGCGGATACAAACGGAAAAGTTTTATGTTGGAGTTCTCCGGGCATAGTTGGGTTTAAAGGATCGCGAAAATCTACACCGTTTGCGGCCAGTGTCGCGGCGAAAGATGCTGTAAAAAAAGCCAGGCTTCATGGATTAAAAGAGGTCGAAGTTATTCTCAAAGGTCCTGGTGCTGGCAAGGAGAGTGTTGTTAGGAGTATAAGATCGGAAGGTCTTCATGTCCAAGGGATATTGGACCTTACTCCGACTCCGCATAATGGTTGCCGGCCGAAGAAAAAAAGAAGAATATAATATTGTATGTGACGGAATTATTTGCCGTTGATAGTATGTAAACGGAGATCGAGAATAAAAACAAGGAGTGAAAATACATGGCAAGACGAATTACCCCATCCTGCAGGCTTTGCCGCAGGGAAAATGAAAAACTTTTTTTAAAAGGAACGAAGTGTTCTGCTGATAAGTGTTCTTTTTTGAAGAGAGAATACGCTCCGGGACAGCATGGACAGATGCGAAAACGCAAGAGATCGGATTATGCGATTCAGCTTCGGGAAAAACAGAAAGCAAAAAGAATTTACGGAGTGCTTGAAAAACAGTTTAAAAATTATTTTAAAAAGGCGGAAAAAGCAAAAGGCGCAACCGGTGAAGTTCTTCTCCAGTTGTTGGAACGCCGTCTTGATAATGTGATTTTTCGGGCTTGTTTTGCTACATCACGCGCGAACGCTCGTCAGCTTGTCGGACATGGGTTTGTTAAAGTGAACGGCCGTAAGGTGAATATCCCTTCTTTTCTGGTAAAAGAAGGAGACGAGGTTGAGATGAAAGGCAAAGAGTCTCAGATTAAAGAAATTAAAGAGACCACGAAAATACTTGAGGACCGTGGTACCCCTGAATGGATTGAAGTATCAGCCGCAAATCTTGCACTTAAAGTGAAACGTGCTCCGACAAAAGGGGATATCGGCATGGCAATAGAAGAGAACCTGATAGTCGAGTTATATTCGAAATAGTTCGAAAGATAATTCAATAAATTAATAGGAGGATGTTTAGTATGGGGATTAAACTTAAGAATTTTGAATTGCCCAAAATAATAACATTTGATGAAGGAACTTATAACGCGACATATGGAAAAGTTGTTGCTGAGCCTTTTGAAAAAGGATATGGAGTGACAATAGGCAATTCTTTGCGCAGAGTATTGCTTTCCTCCATAGAGGGTACGGCGGTAACACAGGTTAAAATTAACGGAGTGCTTCATGAGTTTACCGCTATTCCGGGGGTTTATGAAGATGTGACGCAGTTAATAATGAATATCAAAGGGTTAGTTTTAAGGTCTCATTTCAAAAGCCCTAAACCTATGTTTATAAGCGTAAACAAAAAGGGAGAAGTTACTGCTAAAGATATTAAGTGTGATGAGACTGTTGAGATTATTAACCCGGATCATCATATCGCTACTCTTACGGAAGATGTAAAATTTGAAATTGAGATGAAAGTTGAAAGAGGGCGAGGTTATACTGTTTCGGAAAGAAATAAAACAGATGAAGATGCAATAGGAACGGTTGCTATTGATTCTCTGTTTTCGCCGGTAAAGCGAGTAAATATTGAAATTGAAAACACGCGAGTAGGACATATTACGGACTATGACAAGCTTGTTTTAGAGATTTTTACCAATGGAAGTATGGAACCAAAGGAAACATTGCTTTATGCCACTAATATACTACAAAGGCATTTGGATGTGTTTATTGGGATGGGAAAACTTCCTGAGGAAATTGAAGAAGAGGAAGAAGAATCAAAAGAGAAAAAAGAACTGCAGAAAAAGCTGAATAAACCTATTTCAGAACTTGAACTTTCGGTAAGAAGTTCAAATTGTCTTGCAGAAGCAAATATACGCACTATTGGCGAGCTTGTTAGAAAAAAAGAGACAGAAATGCTGAAATATAAAAATTTTGGCAAGAAATCTTTAAATGAAATTAATGCTGTGCTTACGACAATGGGATTGCATTTAGGCCTGGAAATAGAAGATGAGGAAGAATTGGAAGGTTAATTGACAGTAACAATAAAATAGTATATTTTAAGGAAGAAGGGATAATAGATGAGGCACCGTAAGAAAAAGGGAAGATTAAACAGAAAGACTGCCAGCCGCAAGGCGACATTGAAACATTTGGCTAATGCTCTTTTTACCTATCAGCGAATAGAAACGACTTTAGCTAAAGCCAAGGCGTTAAGAAGTTTTGCGGAACCGCTTATTACGTTGGCAAAAAAGAACCCGGAGTCAATAAGCGCGCGCAGACAGGCATTTAGCAGGTTATGCGACAAAACGGTTGTGAAAAACCTGTTTGATAATGTATCGCCGCTTTATTCAGAGACACCGGGTGGATATACCAGAATACTGCCGCTGGGGACAAGAAAAGGCGATGGTACCCAAATGGCTATTATTGAATTGACAAAAAGAACTATTTCTGACGAGAAACTTCTAAAAATAGAGGAACCAAAAGAACTTGCGGCTAAGTCGAAAAAACTGAAAAAAGCTAAAAAATCTACAGAAGAAGACGTATCGGTAGAAGAGGATGCCTCTCGAAAAAAGAAGAAACATTCAGCCCCGGAAGTAGATATTGAAGAACAAGAAAAACGGATTATTGAAAACGCAAGAAAACAAAAAGCAAGAACAGAGCAGACAAAGGTTGATAAAAAAGGTATTTTTAAACGATTTCGCCGGAAATCTATAGGGTAATCTTTTTTCATTGGGAGCGGTTAAAATTAAATGCCGCTAAAAAGCGGACAACAAGGCCAAAAGGTCAAAGTAGAATATTTTAAAATCTTTGCCATTTTGGCCTTTTTTGTTTTTTATATAACGTGGAATGGGGGCAGACTTCAGAATTAGAAGTAAGAAACTTATTTCTAATTTCGAGGTTTGCCCCCAGAGCTATGTGCGAGGGAGCTTGAAACGTGAATGAAAATCTAACGCCTATGATGAGGCAATATTTAGAAATCAAAGATCAGCACAAAGATGCCATACTTTTTTTTAGGCTTGGTGATTTCTATGAAATGTTTTTTGATGACGCAATTAAAGCAACGAAAATTCTTCATATTACGTTGACTGCAAGAGGGACTTCCGCTGGCAGAAAGATTCCGATGTGCGGGGGTGCCTCATCATGCCGCGAACAACTATATCGCGCGTTTGATACGCAACGGGTGCAAAGTGGCTATTTGTGAACAGGTCGAGCCGCCTTCGGCGGGCAAAAAAATAGTTAAACGTGAAATAAGTAAAATAATAACCCCCGGGACTTTTATCGCGGATGATTTTTTAGATAACGCAGTAAATAATTATATCCTTTCTTTAAATGTTTCCGACAAAAAATTCGGATTGGCGTATACGGATATTTCAACTGGTGAGTTTCATGTCACGGAACTTGATAACAGAGAATCTCTTTTTTCAGAATTGTATAAGATTTCTTCAGCAGAATGTTTAATTCCAGAAAGTTTTTCAAAAGACAGAATTTTTGACCAGTTTAAAGATATAAACTTAGGACTAATTACTGTAAATGATGATTGGATGTTTGATTATGAGTTATCGCTGAAAGAAATAAAAAATCATTTTTTAGTTCAAAACCTGGAGGGTTTCGGTTGTAAAGGCTTGAATCTTGCCGTTGGCGCGGCCGGCGCGCTTCTCAGGTACATAAAACATACCCAAAAATCTCCTTTAAATAATATTAGTGCCATTTCCAGTTATAAAATCAGCCAGTTTATGACGCTTGATGACAGTTCTTACCGTCACTTAGAACTTTTGCAAAACCAGGACGATCTTTCTTCCCGCGGAACCCTTCTGGAAATTCTTGATATGACAAAAACTTCAATGGGTAAACGACGTCTTAAAAAATGGATATTAAATCCGCTTTTGAACGTTAATAAAATAGAAGAACGGCTCGAATCGGTTCAGTTTTTTTATGATAACAGAAAAGTTTTAGAAGAGACGCGAGAATTTTTATCAAACATATATGATATTGAACGCCTTTCAAATAAAATCAGCATGGCTACTGCTAACGCGCGGGATATTGTATCACTTGCGGTTTCTTTAAAAACTATTGAACAACTTAAAACTAAATTCGAAAAAAATATTCCGGATATAGTGGAAAAATTAATTTTAAAATTAGATAATTTTACGGATATTGTCCAATGGGTGGAAGACTGCCTTATCGAGACGCCGCCAACTACAATAAAAGAAGGCGGGTTGATCAGACAAGGGTATAATTCCGAACTTGATGAGGTAAAAGGTTTGGCTTTAAACGGCAAAGATTGGTTAGCTGATCTTCAGAAAAAAGAAATAGAGAAAACCGGGATTACTTCACTTAAAGTAGGGTTTAACCGGGTTTTTGGATATTATATTGAGGTAACAAATGCCAATTTAAACGCTGTTCCGGAAAACTATATTCGTAAACAAACATTGACAAATGCCGAACGCTTTATTACGCCTGAACTCAAAGAATGGGAAGGCAGGATTATCGGCGCGGAAGAACGAGCAAAGAACCTGGAATATGAGATATTCTGTGGTTTAAGAAATAAAATTGGTGTGGAAATTAAACGTTTAAAAGAAACCGCTGATGTTATTGCTGAAATAGATGTTTTATCAAATTTAGCAGAAATGGCAATTATAAACCGGTATTGCCGGCCTGTACTTAATGACGGCAACAAACTTAATATTACTCAAGGACGCCATCCTGTGCTTGAGAAAGTGCTGAAAAATAAGGAATTTGTTCCGAATGATATTTTAATGGACACAACAGATAACCGGATTTTTATTATCACAGGTTCAAATATGGCAGGTAAATCCACTTTTATACGTCAAACAGCGCTTATTGTTATTATGGCTCAAATCGGCAGTTTCGTTAGTGCGGAAAAAGCCGAAATCGGTATTATTGATAGGATTTTTACGAGAGTTGGAGCTTCAGACAGGCTTTATAAAGGGATGAGCACTTTTATGGTAGAAATGCTGGAAACCGCGAATATTCTCAATAATGCGACGGATAGAAGTTTAATTATTCTTGACGAAGTCGGCAGGGGGACAAGCACTTTTGACGGTGTTTCAATTGCTTGGTCGGTTGTCGAATATATTTATCATAAACTTTTGGGAGCTAAGGCAATGTTCGCGACACATTATCATGAACTTACGGAACTTTCGCAAATTATGCGCGGAGTAAAAAATTATCACCTTGCAGTACGGGAATGGAATGATGAAATAGTTTTTTTATACAAAATAAAAGAAGGCAGTTCAGATGAAAGTTTTGGTATACACGTGGCGAAGCTTGCCGGTATGCCGCGGGATGTAGTGAAACGCGCCCGTGAGATTTTAAATAATCTGCAAAAAGATTCATTTATGGGAAATATACGGCTGCGTTTTTCTGAAAAAGAAAACCATTCAGAAAAAAGGTCACAGTTAGATTTTTTTGAAACTTCAAAGGAAGATCATCCGGTTATAAAAAGGATTAAGGATATTGATGTTAATTCTTTGACCC
The DNA here is from genome assembly GCA_043812935.1 of Candidatus Omnitrophota bacterium. GTDB lineage: Bacteria > Omnitrophota > Gorgyraeia > Tantalellales > Tantalellaceae > JBDRNE01. The sequence goes on along the minus strand of JBDRLO010000051.1, from coordinate 2,777 downwards.
CGCTTGAAGCTCTCAAAAAAATCGCGGAACTGAAAGAAGAAGCTAGCTAATAATTATTCGATTTTATCGAATAATTATTAGCGGTTAGCCGGTTGGTTTATAGGAAACAGGTATGTTTATTTCTTTTGGTGTGTTGTTTTGTTGCAGGGGACATATTTAGTAGGATAACCGGCGAACCGGTGTACTGGCAAACCGGTTAACGAGAAGAGTGAGGATAAAATTATGGCAAACAGTAAAATTCAAATATTAAGTGACGAGATAATAGGCAAAATAGCTGCGGGTGAGGTTGTCGAACGGCCCGCGTCAGTTGTAAAAGAAATTGTTGAGAACTCAATTGATGCCGGATCTGACAGTATTGAGATTGATATTGAATCAGCAGGGCAATCTCTGATAAGAGTTGCTGATAACGGAGAAGGGATGACGCTGGAGGATGTTAAAGTTGCGTGTTTACATCACGCAACAAGCAAGATAAGCGGGCTAAATGATTTAGGCAGTATAAATACGCTTGGGTTTCGCGGCGAAGCGCTTTCGAGTATAAGTTCGGTGTCTCAAATGGATATTATAACCTGTTCCAAGTTTTCTGAATCAGGTGTATCAGCTTATTTGGAAAGCGGAGAAGTTTTAAAACTTCGTCCCGCGGCAAGGATTCAGGGAACAACTATTGAGGTGCGGAACTTGTTTTATAATGTGCCTGCCCGGCGTAAATTTCTGAAAAAAGAATCTGCGGAATTGTCTGAAATTGTAAATATTGTTGGAAGGTTTATTCTTGCGTATCCACACATTGAATTCAAATTAAAACAGGCAGAGAGAAACCTGCTTTATGCTCCAAAAGGAATGAATTTAATAGATAGGATAAAACTTGTACTTGGCAATGATCTCGCGGAGCATATGCAGGAAATTTCGGATACGGATAATGATTGTCAACTGACTGGATTTGTGAGCAAACCTTCCTCTAGCAGAAAGGACCGGCGCGCGCAAATATTTTTTGTAAACGGCAGGTTTATAAGGAGTAAAGCTTTAAGCGATGCTGTTTACGCGGCATATTATAGTCTTCTTGAAAAAGGACGATATCCAGCCGCGGTTTTATTTTTAAATGTTTCTCCAGAGACAATTGACGTTAATGTTCATCCTGCGAAATTGGAAGTGAAATTTGAAGACGAGAAGTCTATTAAAGAGTCAGTAAAAACTGCGATAAGGCGTAGTTTTGCGCAGAAAGAATGTTACAAACCGGTTGATGCCGTGTTTAATAATAATTATGAGGAAACTTTGACAGCGCGTGAATCTGGACTTAATTCTGAAAATATCCCTGAGAGCCAGACAGAATTCAGTTATAAAGTACAAACCGGTTTTTCTGAACATAGATCGTTTCGGGACAAATTATCGCCTGTTACGGCATGGGAAGAACCGATTTTTTCTAGAACAGGCGATATCTTCCAAGTTGGTAAATGCTATATTGTTCAGGTAAAGTCTGACGGCATAAAGATTTTTGACCAGCATGCTGCGCATGAACGCATACTTTTTGAATTTTTTACTAAAGTTAATCCCGCAGGCCCGGTTGAATCCCAAAGGCTTTTGTTTCCGGTAAGAATTGACGTAACTGCCGAAGAGAATGTAATAATGGAAAAATTTATACAAAACTTTAATTGTTTGGGGTTTTCTGTTGAAATTTTCGGTGAAAAATCATTCATAGTACAAGCTGTTCCGGCAATTTTAAAGGAGCGGGACGTAAAAACAGTAATAATTGATATTTTATCGGATTTATTATCATACAATTCATCAAAAAGTGATCTAGCTGATGATTTTGTAAAGTTAGCATCGTGCCGCAGTGCGATAAAATCAGGAGATGAATTAACCCGCCAGGAGATGATTTCTTTAATGAACCAGCTTGCAAAATGTGAACTTCCGTTTACATGCCCGCATGGCCGTCCGACTATGTTTGAAATAACACTGGATGAATTAGAGAAAAGGTTTAGGCGGAAGTGAATCAGTTAGCCGGTGTACCGGTTAGCCAGTTAGCTGGTTTGTGAGTAATCTGGAACAGGCATGCCTATTTTGCAGGTTGATAAGGCGAATGTTTTATACACAAAAAGGATCAACTATGGACAAAAAGACTGCAAATAAAATTTTGAAAATATTGAGTTTCGCATACCCTGATGCGACTACCGCGCTTATACATAAAAACGTATTACAGCTTTTAGTTGCGACAATACTTTCTGCGCAATGTACGGATGAAAGAGTGAATATAGTTACAAAGTCTCTTTTTGAAAAATATAAAAGTGCTAAAGATTACGCGAATGCGGATTTAAAAGAATTTGAACAGGAAATACGATCCACTGGCTTTTATAAAAATAAGGCGAAAAATATTATTGAAGCGGCTAAGATTATTGATAAAAATTTTAATGGTAAAGTGCCGAATGTTATGGAGGCGCTGGTTTCTTTGCCGGGAGTTGCGCGGAAAACCGCAAATGTTGTATTATTTTACGCTTATGGTAAAAATGAGGGTATTGCAGTTGATACTCATGTTAAGCGGTTAAGCCAAAGGCTGCATTTTAGCAAAAATACTGATCCGGCTAAAATTGAAAAAGATTTAATGAAGCTTTTCTCAAAATCCCAATGGGGGCATGTTTCAAATCTTTTAATCAAACATGGGCGCAGCATATGCAATGCGCGTAAACCTTTTTGCACCAGATGCCCGGTAAATAAATTATGCCCGTCAGCTGGCCGGTTGGCCGGTTAGCCAGTTAGCCGGTTAGCCAGTTATGCCGGTAGGGACAGAG
>JBDRLO010000050.1:0-2387 GCA_043812935.1 Candidatus Omnitrophota bacterium | reverse complement strand
CATCAGAACCTGATTTTAAAGACATGCAAATAATAAACGGTAATTTTTATGCCGACAATACGCCCTTTTTCTTAATCGGGCCGGATTACGGCAATATCGAAATTAATGAATTAGATAAATTCGGATTTAACTATTCAGGGGTTGTCCTGCCACCTGTAAATGTTATTTTAGGTTCAACAATGGATGATTATATAAAAAGGAAAAACGAACAGTATTATCTTCCCGCGAAGGTAGCGAAATTTTTAAAGGATGCCGAAGGGAAAAATATTATGTTAACGGTATATGTTTCACTGTCAGCGGATTACAAAAAGATGCCGCAGTGGTTTTATGGAAAAGATGATAAAAAGTTTGATATTAATCCGGCTAAAAAAACAGATGGAATAGGGTGTGGAAGTGATCACAGCATAGCTTTCTGTATTTTGAACCCTCACACCAGAGAAATGCTTGAAACTTATTATAAAAAAATTATACCAGAGTTAAAAGAATATTCGAGTGTTTTGAGTTATATGGTAACGGGAGAAATACAATATAAGTGCTCTCCTTATTGCCCTTTAGCGGAAAATGATTTCAGGCGCTGGTTGAAAGAAAAGTATAATGGTGATATAGAAAAGCTGAATTTTAATTGGCGCGGGCCGAAATATAAAAGTTTTGAAGAAATAAAATTAGCAGACTCTTGTTTCGGAGTAAAAGTACAGGAGAGATATGATTATCTTACATATAACCGCGAGGCTTTATCTGAGTTTTTTCGTTTGGTAAGCAGAGTTATCAAGGATATAGACCCGCAAGCAAGAGTGCACCTTCGAGCGGGCGGTTATTTCGACCACTATTATGCCGATAGTATAGACCGTAAGTCGGGAATAGATTTAGAAGTGTTGAATAATGATGTTTTTGATATAGCTGAAGTGGCGGCTCCTGTTTGTGACTGGAGACATCAGGTTTTTAATTCGGATTTGAATCAATCTTTAGCGCCTTCCAGACCGGGGCTTGACGGAGAGTGGAGTTTTTTAAAAAGAAGCGATAGCGAATATACTTATGATAATTCCAAGCCGTATAATATTTCTATGTCTCCTGAAAAATACATTAGTTCAAGGCTATGGGAATCTTTTATTCATGGCAAAGACGCGATCGGTTTTTTTATGTGGGCGAGAGAGCTCAATGGGGAGAGATGGGAAGTTCTTTCAAGGCCTGAAGAATTAGAAGCATTGGGTAAAACGGCATTGAATATCAGAAGGTTATGCGCGGACGTGGTTGATTTTCATACGGCACCTTCCCAAGTTGTGATTTTGTATTCTGTTACCTCTAAGCTTCAGACGAATATTATGGATTATATTAACGAGCTTGAAAAAGTGTATACCGGCTTGTTTTTTCTGGATACAAACATCAAATTTATAACAGAGAGGCAAATAGAACGTGGAGAATTGGGGAAGTATAAAATGTTGGTTGTTCCGCGGGCGAATTATATCGAAGAAAACGCGTATGAAAAAATAAGAAAGTTTGTTTATAATGGGGGAGGTCTTTTTGTTACAAATGAATCTTTGGCATTAAATGAATACGGTTTCAAAAGAGACATTTTCTTTTCTATGAAAAATAAAGATGTGGAGAAATTTGGAGACGGAAGCGTATATTATTATAATGTGAATTTTTCTCAAACGAATGAAAAATACTACAATGAAATATTTAATGATTTATCTGACGAAATTGGTATAGATAGGCCTGTTCGTGTTGTTGATAACGAAGGGCATAATTTGTGGGGGGTAGAAACGCGGTTTGTTGATAAATCAAACGGTAGGATAATTTATTTATTGAATTGGACGGATAAATCCGCGAAAATTAAAATAGACGGGGTTTATGCCAAAGATAAGATTACGGATTTGATTAGCGGCAGAAAAATAGACACAAATTCTTTAACATTGGAACCATTAGAGGTTTTATTATTAAAGGATGTCAAGGTGGCGGAAAATTAAAATGAAAGATAATAAACCGTTATTTTTGGAAGAAGAACGGCCGTTGATAGAACTGCCAGTGGTTATTTGGCTGGTTATACTTATGTGTTCTTTGGCGGCAGGATTAAGTTTGCTAGTATTCCCGTGGTGGCTGGTATTAGCTGTTTTTTGTGTTGCTTGCATGGGCATAGTAGTATTTTTAAATCCTCTTTTCGGGGTGATTATTTTTCTCTTTGGGGCTTTTTTGCATCCGACACAGCACTTTCCTCAGCTTCAACAATTTGATTTGGCACAGAATTTGGCGGTGGGTGTTCTATTGGTATGGGGTTTTAGAACCATTGTTCATCGGGATTTCAATTTTGTTAAATCAAAAGAGAATTTTCTTCTCATTTTATATTTAGCGTTAGTGATTATATCCGGTATTAAAAGCTGGGATTTTTCTTC
>JBDRLO010000049.1:0-35353 GCA_043812935.1 Candidatus Omnitrophota bacterium | reverse complement strand
ACATGAACGAAATGATTCCACGCGGCCTTCAAATATACTGCCTCCTTCACTTGTTACAATGCCTTCTTCTGGAGAACCTAACAAAGTTGTAGTTTCAATTAATTCCCAATAGCTGTCAACTTCCACAACTGCCATTGCATGAGGAATTTCACCTGTAATAATAAAATCGCCCTTTTTTGCCAAACCTTCCTTGTCCGCCAGATACCCCGCTCTAAGCCCCACTCTTTGGCCTAAAAGAATAAATTCCACAGCGTCTGTTCTACAAACTAAACGTATTTTTTGGCCGGTCTCTAAAATTTCGTCCCATGTGCTTCCCCAGCTTTTTCCGTTATAGTCCCACTTGGCGGTACTTGCGTTGATAAGGCAGTATTTATGAATTATGTTTACAACTGCCTGTAATTTTACTTCATCCGGAATAAAGGCAGATTTAATAGGATGCGCTATGGCATCCATTTTTTCTCTTAAAGTCATTCCATCAACATCTACAAGTTCAACAAATTTTTCGGTTAAATTTTTATTGTCAGACAATCCCTGACGGATATACTTGATTATATCCATGCTAAACGCGTCCGGAAAATCTCTAAGTTCATTTTCCGGTAAAGAAGCTTGTGTATAAACCATATCAATATTCTCAGTATAATTAACAATCGTAAGGTCAATACGAACTCTTCCCACATAATCAAAATTTATTATATGTCCGGATTTAAGCTCACAAGGCAGGCTCTCATTGCTAAGAAGCTCGCCTTTTTCATCAATCGGCCGCACTTTTATACTTTCCGAATCAATAATACCTTTGAGGTGTATATTTGGTTCAATAGATTCTTGGCCCTTAGCATTCATCCGGTATTCAAATACTCCTGTTGTACCATTCGGGCTACCTTTTGCTCTAAAGCTGAGATCGTCCGGAGGTATTATTTTTCCGTTAGGTTGAAAATTAAAATGTATTGTTTTAAAAAGCGGGTCATAGACCCTTCCTTCGATTCGTGCCGCTATTTTTTCATTACGTAAAGAGGCGTTCCATGGCGCGGTCCCACTGACACCGGCAGTTGTTTCTAGGGAAAGATCAATACTCGAATTCCAATCCTTTGGAAACTTTTTGTAAATTGTTTCTTCATATCGGGCTTTTGGAGCCAATGAATCATCAACTATCTGATTTCTTGGTTTTTCATATATTACTTTATGAATTCCCGCTTTTTCATCTCGCGCTGCCCGATATTTTTTTAATTCATTAATTACCTTCGGGAATAAAACATATATGCCTAAACATCCCAATGCAATAAATATAAAAGTCCACAGATTGCTTGTAATCCAATTAAACAAACCGACTGTTCCGCTTTCAGATTTTTCCACATCCTCCGTTGTCCCTCCTTCATCGGCTATTATCTTTTCAGAACCACTCTCTTCTAAGCTGTATTGTTTTGTACGATCAGCCACATCACTCGTTATAACCACAATTGTTTTGTCATCTTCGTTTATAACTCCAACAGGAAATATGTCATATGTGCGGCCATCTTCTTCCATTATTCGATATTTGCCGTCAATATGTTTTATTGTTACCGGTCTTCCTCCATCCGTTCCTTGCAGGATAAAAGTCTTATTATTTTCTGCTGCCTCTTTTAATCTAACTGCAAGTGTACTTAAATTTTCGTCGGCACCATTAAACATAGTTCTGAGTGCTATCGCTGAAACGGCTTGTGTAATTATTCTCTCTTCTTCAATAAGGCCGCCGTTTAGCAGCCTCAAATAAGGGCTTTCTTCTTTGCCATCAAACTTAGGCATCACGGAAATATACGAATATCCGTTTTTTTTCAATAAACCTTTCAAGTTTTCAGAATGAAACCCGCCTGAAACAACTATCAGTTTATCTTTTGATTTCAAATTTGTTTTAATATTCGAAATAAATGCTTTGTCTCTTTTAAAAGCTGCTTCATAGAACTCTTCCATCTTACCCTGATATACATCCAGGATTTTTAAATCATGCGGCAAAAAGGTTTTAGACTGGGTTAAAGAGGAGTTTAAAAATGCTACGAATTGACTGGAAGTAAAAGCATTCTGATTCTTTTGGTAATATTTGTAATCATCAATCGTAAGCGTTATACTGAAAAGTTTTTCCAGGAACGTAAGTTTCGCTGATATTTCATATAAAGCTTTCTGCGCATTATTTGCGCAGAGCCTTTCTTCCAACTTTTGTTCTGATTCTTTTATTTCTTTGAACAGAATGCCGCTATCAATTGACTCATATACCTCAACATATCTTTTGTACTTTAAAAGATTCGGAAATAATTCACGCGCATTTATCCCTGATGTTTCAGCCTTTTTTAACAAATAAGAATAAAACTCCTGCCCGCTGATCGCTTCGTTACTGAACTGAAGAATCTTTTTTATAAGATTTTCTGCTTCAGTATCAGAAAGGCGTTTGGTCAATTCATCTATCAGACGTTCCCGTTCAGACCCGCATGTATTAAAATCTATATTTTTCTCCTGCATTACAACTTCCATAAGCTTATACAGATTTTCTTGATCTGATATATTAGTTTCGTATTGTCTAAACAATCGGGCAAGAAGTACCAGATATTCGTTTATCTCTATTTTTTTACTATTAAAATCTTTCTTCCTTTGTTCAAAATCCTTAAGATCTTCGGAATAAATCTGGTTTTTTAAACTCATTAAATGTTTATCAATGGTTTTCAACAAATTATTGGCAGGCTCTCTATATGCAAGACCTTCCCGATATACGTTCAAATTGTCCATATACGGTTTTTTATTCTCAAGGCCTTTTAGCGTAATTTTATCAGGATTAGTAATCGCAAAAAATTCTGCGCCGTTAATTCTTCCTTCTTTTAAAAAATAATCCGCGATCTTTACTCTCAGGGGCAAATCTTTTATATCGGTAAAAACCGATAAATCATAATCACCGGATCCCCCTTCAAGTAAAGCTAAATCAAAATCATTTTTATCTACAAGATGTCCGATAAGACCTTTGATCGCTTGCTGACAAGAATAGATACAATGCGCATCCTGTATATGGATTACAGTTTTACCATTTGTGCCTTTATGCGTCTCATCAACACTTGCATATTCAAAAGGTATTTCTACGGGAGAAACAACATGCGGTTGTTTAAGAACACTCACAGGCAAAGCGTTAGCCGCGTCTGTAAGCAACATATTCGTCAAAAATGCACATAACGTTATTAAAGATATAAGTTTTAAATGTATCGTATTTTTAAGTTTTAACATTTTTTATTTACACCCTTTTCACTGTGTATATTTGCATTAGGTCTAATATCGAACTCGTTTAAGCCATTAAACAGTTAGATTAATATAACATATCCCTCCTTGTTAGATCAACAAAAATGTGCTTACTTTTTCCTTTTTTACGTTACTATTTTTGAACTCATTATAAATAAAAGACTTATGTGCTAAAATTCTGAGGCAAAAGTAAATCATCAGTTAACACTGACTGATCAATAAAAAAGCAAGCTGCTTTTGGATCAGATTAACCGGCTCTGAGATTTAGGGATTATATTTTTAGGGATATTTTAAATTTCTGATGCGCGGAAAAAATCTTTAATAATATTTTTCAGGTCAATAGCATATCTAAAAATAAAAACCGCAGAAACATATTTCATCTCTCTGCGGTTCTTATCTATTCTAATACCTATCAAAAACTATTTCTTTTTTTTCGGCGCTGCTTTTTTAGCAGGACTTTTCTTGCATCCTTCTTTAGCACTTTTCGTCGCACATTTTTTCATTTTTCACCCCCCTTTAAAAAAAACGCACTATTCATCTCCTTCATAATCTTGATCATTCTCATAAAAGTCACGAAAGTCGGACATTTCTTCGCTCGGTTCAAATCTCTCCAAATCCCTAAGCTTAATGGGATAGATTTTTATTACTTCCAATTCCGCATCGCAGTTTAAACAATATAAAATGTCGCCGATTTCAACTTCGTCTTCTATCTCTATGGGGGTTGCACACCTTGGACATTTTGCTATATCTTTCTTTGACATTGCTCTCTCCTTTAGAGTATATATCACATTTTCCTAAGACTATTCCTCTTCTTCGTACAGATAAATCGATACTATCTGATTTTTCCCGTCTTTAACAATGTACTCAATAGACACTTCATTGCCTTTTTGAATATTTCCAAGAGAATCGACATTTTCAAATTCCGATTCTGATGTAATTTCATATACAACGTTCTTTTCCCCATCTACATCAAAATCATATTCACTGATGGTAATAATCCCGTCCGAAACATTTACAACGGTTCCATCTGTATAGTTTTCCAAATCTTCTTGTTCCTGTGAAACAGCAAACGGAGAAAATACCACCGTTACTAGAATCACAGACATGATTAACAAAAATAAAGTTTTTCTCATTCAAAACACCTCCTGTTTTAATATTAGTTATTTGCGAATTCCTAATCTTTTTGCATCCTCTTTAAATATTTCTAAATCTTTGAGCCCTTTTGTAATAGAATTAAGCAGTTCTTTGTGCGCCCTATTCGTAGGGGGCGCTAAAAAATAGTGGACATTATTCCCCTGACGTTTGTCTCCGACAATACCGGTTAACCGTAACCGCGTGAGATGTTTGGACACATTTGACTGGTTTTTTTCAAGTATTTCACATAGTTCGGTCACATTAATTTCCTTTTTATACTTAAGTAAATTAATAATCCTCAAACGAGTATCATCGGCAAAGGATTTAAGTATTTGTCTCGCTTTTTTTATCTTCATCATACTGCTATTCTCTCTTTGAATTTAAGCTTAAAACCCGACTTATATCTATATGCTCATATGCGAATGTAGTTTACTACAAAATACATTTATGTCAAGCGTAAAAAAGTAAATATTTAAGATTGGAAAATCCGTTAAAACCTGAAAGAAAAAAAGATGGGAAGCATACTTACCTCGCATCTTAAAAGTAAAAAAGAATCACAAAATTGCATTAAGCCTATCCCCGAATTATTTGATTATCATGTACCCGGAAATTATTAAAAGACACGTGCCGAAAACTTTACGCAAAATAACCTCAGGAAGTCCCACCGCAAATTTTGCTCCAAAATACCCTCCGGCAACAAATCCCAGGCAAAGCAAACCTGCAACCGGAAGGTTAACATGGCCCCCTTTAAAATATGTCCATGCCGCTAATAAACCTATCGGCGGAACAAGCATTGCCAAAGTTGTTCCCTGCGCCGAGTGCTGGGAAAATTTAAAAATATAGATAAGACACGGTACAATAACTATGCCGCCACCAATACCGATTAATCCGCTTACAATACCGGCAAACAAACCAACAATCAAATATAATATCAGAGCCAATTCACCCTCCATGTTTTTGTTTATGTAAATCCAATAAAGATATCTTTTTTTTTGTTAATCTGGGAGCATGCCATGCCCTTTGCAAGCAGAATGACCATCAACGGGCGAGGCATGCCTCGCCCCTACAATTATGCAATTACATTATCCTGCCTGATTCTTTAAATTTCCTGAAAGATTCTTCAATCTGTTTTTCAATGTCCATAGACAAAAATTCTGTAATAATTTGGGTTTCAACAAACGCGTCCATAAAAGCATCATTTTTACAAATAAGATTAAGGCGTTTCACCTGATTCTGACTTGTGATCCTGATCTGGTCAACAAACTTTGTAATAACCGCGTCTATCTCAGAGTTATTTCCTTTATGAATCCAGTACATGTTCAAATACATACGATTTACCATTTCCTGGCCGCCTTCAACTGGCACAATGCCAAAATAATATTTCCAGTACTGTCTTCCAATTTGACAATACTGCATGAGGCTTAAAATCGAAACATACGTAAGCGCTTTATAAATTGTAGTTTCCGCAACATGCAGTAAATTCTTTTCATCTCCTTTATAAAACGCAAATACTTTATCAAAAGACATATATTTATCAACAATATCTAAAAATGGAAAGATTGGCCGCATTGCGTCACACAGATCGTCTTTCCCCTTAAGCGGACAAAACGAACATCTCTGCAAATCAACCGCATTTTTCAGTTCTGGATTAATTTTGTCAGGATCCTTCCAAAACTCCGCGGCTTTTGTTTCAATATTCTGTTTGGTCATTTCTAATATTGTAGAATCCGGTAAAATTAAATAAAGGCCTTTTTGTTTATATTCAGATGGTTTCAAATTTATTGAATTTATTTCGTTCATAATTTGCCTTTTCAATATATAAACTGTTAAAACTGGGCAATATCCGTATCGTAGTAGCCAAGCTAACTAACTTGACTTGATAAACGGGACAGGCAGGCCTGTACCCTATCTATACTGTTTAAACAGGTAAACTAAAATAAAAAACAGTTCCTTTGCCCGGAGTTGATTCCGCCCAAATCTTGCCCTTATGAACATCAATTATTTCTTTTGATATAGCAAGCCCCAACCCCGTACCGCCTGCCCTTTTGCTTTCAAGTTCTTCCAGCTGTTCAAAGCGTTGAAATAATCTATGCATGTCTTCTTCTTTTATCCCAGAGCCAGTGTCTTTAACTGCAACTTTAATACTCTTTTTATCTTCTTCCACACAACTGCTAACCGTAATACTGCCTTTCTCCGTAAATTTTATGGCATTGTTCAACAGATTGGTCATAACCTGTATGATTTTGTCTTTATCAAAATTTATATCCGGCAAATTTTTGCCAAGTTTAATTAAAAGCTTTAAATTCTCATCTTCTGCCAAAGGGGTCATAGTTTTTACTGTTTCCTCAATGGTTTCATTTATATTCGCTTTTTCAAAATTAAACTGCATTTTGCCGGAATCCAATTTCTGAAAATCCAAAACATTGTTTATAAGCCTCGCAAGGCGATCAATGTTTCTTGTAGCAATGCTTAAAAATTTTCTTTGTTTTTCATTAATTTTGCCGGCCATTTCATCAAAAAGCACGGAAACGCTTTCTTTTATAATAGTTAAAGGCGTCCTGAGTTCATGCGATACAACGGAAATAAAATTCGATTTTGTTTCCACAGCCCGTTCTAGTTCTGCTTGCATTTTTTTTTGCTCCGTAATATCACGCATGATGTGAACAATGCCTTCAAATCCCCCATCTTCATTAAATATCGGTGAGGTTGATATATAAAAATATTTGTTCATCCGAGGCACAAATCCTTCCAGTTCACAAGGCTTTTGGGTTTTTATTGTGTGCGTACAGGGATTATCTTTTATGGGGCCATTTGCATCATGCACTATTTGGAAACATTTTTCTCCGATGACGTCTTTTTCCGGCAGATTTACAATTTCCAAGAATTTTTTGTTTACTTTAACGTATTCACAATCCTTGTTTTGGATACTAACCGCGTCAGAAATAGAATTAAACGTCTGTTCCCATTCTTTTGCCGCCTGAATTATTTTTTGTTCCGTCTGCTTTCTTATATTAATCTCATTGTTTAAATTAACAATCGAAGTTGTATTAAGTTTTAAATCTAACGTCATTTTGTTAAATATTTCCGCAAGATCTTGAATTTCATCTCCGGTTTTTATATCCATCTTGTAATCAAGATTACCGGACGAAACCTCTATTGCCGCGTTTTGCAGTTCTTTTATGGGTTTTGAAAAAACTCCCCCCAAAACAACACCTGCCGGAACCAAAAGTACTATCATAAAAACGGCTACTATCAAACCTCCTATAACCAGTTTTCTTAGCGGAACAAACACTTCATCCGCATTCTGTCCGATAAACACGTTCCAGTATATTCCCGCGCCCACAAGTAAAGGATGTTTAATTTTCGCGAACGTCAAAAACATTGTCTCATCATGAAAATGTGATTCTTTTCGCACAATCCATTTTTCCTTCGCGCTTAAAAGGTTTTCAATGTTTACATTCTTAAGCATCCTGTCACTGAAAGGTTCAATCCCCTTATGAAAAACAATATTTCCAAATTTATCAAACATAAACGCGTGTCCTGTTTTACCAATATGAAAGTTCGCTATAGGTTCAAAAAAATCTGTTACATGAACCAAAATTTTACATATACCTATCGCCCTTCCATTTTCATCTTCTATGGGAACCGCAAAAGGTATCGCCCATACCCCGGAAGATTCATCATACTCAATCTCACCGATAAAAATCTTCCCTTCACCATTATCAAACGCTTCCTGCCACCAAGATTCATCTGCCTGGTAAAAATCCGAAGTTTTCCCCGATGCAGCAACAATCCCTCCGTATTTATCCGTTATAAAGAACTCAGCAACTTCACCACGTTCTTTTAGCAAAACGTTCTTAAGATATAAACTAACATTGTTTTCAAGATATTCTTTAATCCAAACTGTTTCCCCCGAAGCATCAGGCCATTTTTCGTCTATTTCCTGAAGATACTTTTCAATACTTTCCGCGTCCATGTTTTCATAAACCGCGTTTTTATCCCGTACTATTTTTTTCCACAATAAACGGCTAGCATAAATTTTCAGGTTGCGCAGCTGTTCGTCTATCATAGAATTAATCGTTTCTGCCAAAACTTCAGCTGTAGTTTGATGTTCTTTACCAACGGTTTCTTTTACCAAATTGTATGCCCAAAAATACCCCAGGGAAATGCCTATAGCCATAACAAGAATTGACACAATACATATCAGCAATGTAAGTTTAGACCTAATACCCATTCTGTAATGTATATGTTTCCTCATATTGTTTACTTCCTTCGCAAAAGTTTGATTTCAATGTTCTCGCTGCCGTCATTAACCACAACAGAGTTTTCTTTAATCTCAAGAACAGTATTGTTTCCCACCTTATCGCCGACACTGACAATATTTCCGTTTATAATCGCGTGTGACTCTCCTCCGTCGCTTACTATGCCCTGCAGGTTCACTGCCGATGGGTTTTGATATCCTTTGCTGGAAAAATTAGGGTTAAAAGGGTCGTCACGGCCGTGTTCGTGTTCAGGCAAAAACCCTTTATGAGGTGTATGTTCCGGAGGCACGCTGTCTTTTTCAGAAGCGGTGTCACTAACCGGAATTTCTGTACCGTCAATACCCGCGTATTTTCTCGCGAAATCTTTTGCCTCAATACTAGTATCCGCAAGTAATACCACCATACAGGTAAAAATCAATAATATTCCGCGCTTCAGACCTGTTTCACACATAAACTTCTCTCCATTAATTAAAATTTATTTTGACAGTATAACATACAAATACAAATTGAACTTAACATTAAGAACAGACGGATCCGTTTCCATATGTTTTATATCTACTTCCCTAACCGCCAAAAGCTTGTTATACTTTGCGATAGATTTAAACACATTCAGGATACAATTAAATTTCCCGGTTACAAAAATCTCAACTTCCGTTTTTTTATACCTTACACCGATCGCTTCTAAATTATAAACTATTCTTTCTGACTTTGGCCGGATTTTCTCAATATCAGTTTTTGTTTCTTCTGCCCAGGATTCTAACCCATTTAAAAAATTTAAAGCTTCTTCTTCGGTAAAAAATTTTGACCGGTTTGTTAAAACTTCGTTTTTTACCCTTTCAAAAGAATCTTTTAACCGCGACAAACTTTGTAGTTTATCTTCCCTGGATTTTAAAACATTTTTCTGTACGTTTAAGTGGCGATGTGAAAGTTTATGATGATACATAATCGGCTTGATAAGAACACTATACAATATAAATCCGAAAACAAATGTAACAATAAAAACTATTATAACTTTTTCACGTATATTTAGATTAGTTAAAGCCTTAAAGTTAATTTTCATTTTTATCACCTGTCTCTGCGATTCTGCACCTTATAACAAAATACGCGTAAGCTGTTTCAGCGTCGATCTCTTTATCTTTTGACTCTTCCAGGTTTACGTCATTAAAAAACTTTGATTCTTTTAATGCACGGACAAAGCTGAATACAATTCTCTGCTCCGCCGCTTCTCCCTTAATCAGCAGGATCCCCTTATCGTTACTGATTAAGCTCAAGATATACGCGCTTTTCGGAATTGTCCGTTTTATTTCCTGCGAGATCTCATACCAATTTTCCTGTCCGGACTCCTTTATCATCTGCTGTTGATACGTTTTTTCCTGACGATAAACCGCATCCATTTTCTCAAGACTAATCAGTTCATTCAATGAAGCATCCGGTTTTTCCAGACCTTTCTGCATATTCTGCGCGATTCGAGACGCGTTCCACGCCTGAAAAAACAACATAAAAAAATAAATCATCATTCCTACGGTAACAACTGCCAAAAATTTCATAAACGTAGATGTTTCATTCTTAAATTTGACTATTTTCAGTTCTTCCACGGGTAAGAGGTTAACGGTTATGAGATTCTTTTGTAAAGCCGTATCTTTCAAAACTGTTCCCTGCTCTGCCATCGCCGTTTCAATATCCGAATAAACCACCTGACAACTTCCGCTGCCATCAAACTCATTTTTGCAATACGCTGTCATTGATTCTATTTCAGTATCCAGCATCTCCAGGCTATCAACCTTGTGGAGATATCTGATCTCTCCCTTTTCAAAAACAAATATCGTCGCGTTATTGTATTCCCGCGCCGCGACAATTGCTATCCCTTTAAAAAGTTCAGAATCCTTCAAAAAAACCGCTCCGGCCAAAACCAATGAACTTACATCAATAGCTGTCAAATTTAACCCCGCGTTTTTCATAGTTTCGACATATGAATTAATTATTGTTTTATTTGCGGCAACTGCCAGAATTTTCAGCTTCCTTTCGCCGTTTTCGTTTATTTCGTCAATTGTATGAAAATCAGAAACAATCCGGCTGCCTGCAAAAACCATGTATTTTGAAGATTCTTCCTTTATCAGATTTTTGATCTCTTCAGGGCCAAACACCGGAACTCTCATCAAACGCAATACAACCCCACTTCCCCATATTCCGGTAATAACATTTTTAGTCAAAACGCCGTTCGCTTTCAAAAATTCCTTTATGTCTTGTCCTGTCTTTTGGGGATTATTTATAACTCCTCCGGATGAAACTGCGTTTTCAACAGGTAAACTCAAGTTTTTTCCTGACACACTATCTTTGATTTTAATTGTATTGGGATAAACCGTTATACTCATTCCCAAAATTTTACTTTTCACAAAATTCATTTAACTTGCCTTTCCCGCGTTTTATATTTTTTTCCAATACTGTAAACCCGCAGTTGGAGATGTAACCTTAATTTTAGCTTCTATTTCATACTCAAAATCACCATACTCGCCAAGAGACTCAACCGTATAAACATTACCCGTAACGCCGGTTTGTGTTACCGTATAATAACTGTTATCATCCGCGGTATTGGGAAATTCTGTTCTCGCGATGTTTCCCGTTCCTCCGTTTAATAAATCATATATTGCCGCTTCTACACCACTATCAGCAATATACATCGTAATACACGCGTTTTTTTGATTTCGCAGAATTTCCGTTTCACTTGTCATTGCTTCCAAAAATCCGATTATCAATATTGAGCTTACAAGAATAATAAATGTCGCAACAAGTAAAACCGCCCCTTTTTTATTATTCAACTTCATATGGTTTTACTCTCCCCTATATTCTCCCAATAAACTATGCATTTAAACGTGCAACGTGTAACGTGCTGCGTGCTACGCTTTTACTGTATCGTTATACTCCCGGACGGCCTGTATCTATTTGCCGGGCTCTCGTTATCTTTTACATCCATATTCACAGTCCAATTCCCTGCCGCAAAACCGGTTAAATCCTGTGATCCGGTATATGTTTCGTCGTCATTATTAGTTAAACTAAAATTAATTCTCGTACCGCCTTTCCGTAGCTGACACGTAGCATAATCTAAATTTGCGTAATTAACCTCGCTAGTCCAGACCTTTACATAAAAAATATCTGATGTACTAAAAATAGTGTCTTCGGTCGAAAAATCAGAATTCTTTGAAAAAGTATATCCTTCACCCGCAACCGGCGTACTACGCACATATACCCTTGATGACAACTCAATTGGATTAACATTGCCTTCCGGATCAGAAATTACCATCGTAACTTCAACAGCTCTTACTTCCTCCGCTTTAGACGTTTTTTTACCGGTTATATCGTAATAATCAAAACCTAAATCATTTACCCCTGTAATTGCGCCGGCTAAAATCTCGCCGTTTCTGGTCAAATTATCATTGCTTACCGCATAAGCTACACTTGCCCCGTCAACATCATTAAAAGTAACCGCGCGTCCGGTTATGGAAGTAAATTCACTTGCCTGACGTAAATCGCTTAACACTTTGTCCATACCAACACGCGCGTTCTGAAGCACTTCAGCACGTCTATCCGCACTCTGCCAACTCACATGAAACGCTCGTAAATATGGTGTTATCGTGGCAAAAATCACAGCGACTAAAGCCACAACAAAAAGCACTTCAACTAAAGTAAAACCCTTTTTGCCGTATGTCGTACGTCGTATGTCGTATGTCGTGTGTCGCATGTTATCTTTCGTATGTCATATATCACAACACTTTCGTTACACGTTCCATGTTTCACGTTTCACGTTAAAAACTCCCCCTCACTCTACCCTCTCCCCCAATAAGGGGAGAGGAAACGTGCTGCATGCTACATATTTCGTGTAACACATCAGCCTCGATCAGCCACTTTCGTATTAAACGTTATTACTTGTTCATTCGAATCAAGCGTATTATCACCATCTTCGTCGTACCACACCATAATCTGAATTACTTTAATTCCCGTTCCTTCATCATCTGAAACCGTATATTTGTAATCGTCATAAGGCGCGTTAAAAGCAGTTACTGTTTCATCTTTTGAAACGCTGAAATCATTCACAAGTTCACGTTTAACCATTTCAATTTTACGTTCGGCTAAAAAAATTACTTTTGTCAAATGTTCATCTTTCATACTGCTCGCAATCATTTGCGTAGTTATCATCATGATAGGAATAAGTGCCAGAGCAATAAGAACTATTGCAGCCAAAAGTTCAATCAGCGTAAACCCCTTATTATCGTATGTCGTATATCGCATATCGTATGTCGTATGTCGCATATCGTATGTCGCTATTTTAAGTTACGTTTCAAAGAAGTTATCATTTTAGAAATATGATCTAGTTTCTCTGATACATCCGCAAGTTCCACTCCATTTATGTATCCCAATTCTTTTGAAACAATAAGTTGTGTTTCAAGTTCAGCACATGAACCAAGCGCTATATGCAAAAATTGTATATATTCTTTATTATGAAACCTTTTAAACCCTTCTGCCACATTTGAGGGTATTGAAACTGCAGCCCTTCTCATTTGAGAAGTTAAGCAATACAATTCCTCTTTAGGAAATCTTTTTGTAAGCGCATAAATAGTCTTTACAACTTCTATCCCTTTTTGCCATATTTTCAACTGTTTAAAACTTTCTATTTTTACCATTTTCCCTCGATATACGACATACGATATACTACATGCGATCTAACTCTCCGTCATTACAGCTCTTCCCGTAGATACTGTCACTGTTATTGTTATTTGTGTCCCTTCCGCAGAAAGAGATATAGTAGTATCGCTTGAACTCGAAGCATTGCCTAACGGCTCAAAAATAAAATCCTTATCACCGCTTATTGTAATAGCCGGATCTATTGTCTGTGTATTACCTATTTGAGTATTACCGGCATCATATATTTCATATTCTTTCGCGGAAGAATTAACGTTAAGACGGTAATTCTCATCATTGGTAATTGCTAAACGACGGGTATACCTAAGCCCCGACAACATGCTGCGGGCCGTAACACGCAGCTTTGCTTTTTTGGTAAACGGGATACCTAACCTGGGTACAGCAACTGCCGCTAACACGGCAATAACGGCAATTATGAATAATAGTTCTATTAAAGTGTAACCCTTTATTTTTTTCATGATATATCCGCAAATATCGCTATATGTCACTCGTTTCGCTCATACTATAAATAATTCTTCTAATCATGGAGTGAATGATCTACCGGAGAAGTAATACTGCAATCTACTCTATGCGTTGTTCCATTCATGCTATAAGTGCCTCCTGAAGGGCATTCCGGTTCACCGTCTGGGAAATAATCAGTATCCTGCGTTACTGTTACTAACGTCGCGGGCCAATCATCGTTATCTAGCCGGTACTGTTCAATCTGCAAATTCATGATAGATTGATTTGCTTTGCAGGCATTAGCTTTGGCCATCGCAGTTGATGTCGTAATTCTCCCCAAAGCAATAGCGGCTAGTATTGCTATTACAATAACGACAAATAAAACTTCTATCAAAGTAAAACCCTTTTTTCCCTTAAGCAACATAATGCTCCTTTCTATGTTTGTTCTCGTATGTTCATATGTATTTCAAAAATTTTTTATTATTGTACGGTCATTTCCTTGATTACATCAAATATCGGCAAATATATGGCAATCGCGATAAACCCAACCAGTATTGCCATAAAAAATGTCATAAGGGGTTCGATTTTTATTACCAGTCTTTTCACAATATCATCAACATCCCGATCTAATCCCTCAGCGGATTTTTCCAGCATAAAATCCAAAGATCCCGATTCTTCACCCGAAGCAATCATCTGTACAACCGCTGGCGGCAAAATACTCTGGTCTGTAAGAACTTCTGAAACTGTACCGCCTTTTTGCACATTATCAATTATTTTCTCAACTAAATGAGAAATCATTTTATTGTCAGCTACTTTATCCGCTACTTTTAAAGAATCCATTATCATAATCCCGCTTGAAATCATGTCTCCAAAAGTTCTTACAAAACGGGCCGCAGCCGCACGTTTTAAAAGGTTTCCAAAAAGGGGTATATTCATTTTAATGCGGTCTATTTTTTCCCTTAAAAAAGGCTTCTTTTTAAAACGCCTATAACTAATAACAATTAATGCCGCTACGCCTAACACTATCCACCAGAATTTTCTAACAATATTGCTTATAGCAACCAAAGCCAGTGTCGGCAAAGGGAGCGTAAGATTTAAACGAACGTATATATTATAAAATACCGGGATAATCACTATAACTAAAAAAGCTATAACTAAAAAAGCGAGACTCCCTACCACTATCGGATAACTAAACGCGTTTTTTATTGATCTTTTCAGATTGTCCTCTTTTTCCAGATGATCGGCTAATCGCAATAAAACTTTATCCAGTATACCCGCTGTTTCCGCGGCTTTAATTAATGCTATAAAAAATTCGGAAAAGATATCCGGATATTCTTCCATGGCTTCCGACAAAGACGCGCCGCCTTCAATATTTGAATTTATAGCGCCAACAGCAGTTTTCAACGCTGGGTTTACCGTTTGTTTTTCCAAAGCATATAAACATTTTGTAATTGAAATACCCGCGCTTATTAAAGTTGAAAACTGTCTTACAAAAAGAACTAAATCTCCGGGTTTTACTTTCTGTTTCGGTTTAAAAGTGAAAACGTTCTTTCGCCGTTCAACTGAACTGACATAAAGCCCCATTCCCCGCAGTTTATCCCGCAATGCTTTTTCATTGTCAGACTCAACGGTTCCCTGGTAAACTTTCCCGGAATTATCTTTCGCGACATAACTATATTGCGTCATGGTTAATTAATACACTACCCTTTCAATTTCTTCAATATCCGTAACCCCCTCATCCACTTTACGTTTCCCGTTTTCAGCGAGAGTTTTCATACCTTCTTTGACTGCTGTTTTTTTAATTTCAGAAACCGGAGCTTTAGATGAAATAAGTCTTTGTATTTCTTCAGTAACCGGCATGATTTCAAAAACACCGGTTCGTCCTTTATATCCGGTATTATAACAAACATCACATTTTGCCCCTTTACACTCAGGACAATACATGCGGCATAACCTTTGAGCCAGTGAACCTATAACAGTCGACGATATTAAAAACGGTTCAACGCCCATATCAACAAGCCTTGTTATAGCACTCGGCGCATCGTTTGTATGCAAAGTACTGAACACAAGATGTCCCGTTAATGCCGCCTGGATGGAAATTTCCGCGGTTTCTTTGTCCCTTATTTCGCCAACCATAATAACATCCGGATCCTGACGTAAAATAGTTCTTAGCCCCGTAGCAAAAGTCATTTTCGCCCCTTCATCAACCTGCACCTGGTTTACTCTTGTTAATCTGTATTCAACCGGATTTTCTATTGTAATGATGTTACGGCTTCTTGAATCCAACTGTTTTAAAATTGCGTATAAAGTTGTTGTTTTCCCGCAGCCTGTCGGACCCGTAATAAGTATAATACCATAAGGTTTTTTAATCAGTTCCTGCATCTTTAGTTCATCTTCTTTCGTAAAACCCAGCTCCTCCAATCCGATGAGCATAGAGGACTTATCGAATATACGCATAACCGTTTTTTCACCGGCAACCGTAAGCATAGTCGAAACCCTTATGTCATATTCTTTTTTATCTTTTTCAAGTACAATATGTCCGTCTTGAGGACGACGGTGCTCAGCGATATTAATATTAGAAAGTATTTTTACCCTGGAAACAACTGCTGACTCTATGTGTTTGGGAATCGTCATAATATCATGCAATTGTCCGTCTATGCGATATCTGACTATCATTTCCGGTTCCTGAGGTTCTAAATGAATATCGCTGGCCTTGGCGTTTATACTGCCGCCGATAATATCATTCACCAGTTTTACAACCGGAACTTGTTCAATTTTTCTTAAATCCACTTCCACCGGTTCCATTACAGGTTCTTTTTTTTGGGCGGCTTTCAACTGAGCTAAACGCATATCCACAAGAGTCTGCTTACTTAATTCTTCAACCTTGTAATTGTGTTCAATGGCATACATGATTTGTTTTTCAGAAATACGAATAGGACTAATTTCACAACCAGTTAAAAGTTTTAACTCATCTTTTATCAGCAAATTGTCTGGATCTGACATAGCAACATGGAGATTCGCGCCGTCAATTTTTACAGCTATAACTTTGTATTTCCGGGCGACATTTTCCGGAATCATCCGTACGACCTGAACATCAAGCTTTTCTTTTTCCAGATTTATTTGCGGATTTTGATTCATATCTGCCTCTATTCGTTATAGTTTTATTTTTCCAAAACTTTTTTTATTTTCTCTATCATAACCCTGTAATCAAATGGTTTTACGATATAATCTTCTATCCCCAAATTAGTCGCTCTTGTAACATCGCTAAGCTGGCTTTTCGCTGTCAGCATTATAACGGGAATATTTCTGGTTTTTGCGTTATTTTTCAATTCTTCCAAGGCTTTAAACCCGTCCATATTGGGCATTAAGATATCGAGAAGTATTAAATCAGGAGATTCCTGGCGGGATTTTTCTAAACATTCGACTCCATCAAGAGCAGTGACAACAGCGTACCCAAAAGCCTTAAGCCTGACTTTCAGGGTTTCAATAAGATCCGGATTATCATCAACTACTAAAATTTTGTTTTTTGACATAATTATCCTTTAAACATCTGTAATAAATTCAAAACATTCTATATCTATATTATAATAATAACTGTCATTAAAACAATATGTAGCTCAAAATAATTCAGCCAAAAAATTATTTTCCTATACGATTAAACGCAAGAAAAACTATCTTTTGTATCAATTCATCAAATGATATGCCTGCTTTATTCGCGGAACGTTCAAACTCATCATCCCGTTCCAAACTCGGATTAAGATTTACCTCAATAACATAAACTTGCCCTTCCGGAGTAACTCTCACATCAAAACGCGCGTATCCGTCCAGATGAAGCGCCCTATAAGCACGTTTACATATTGTTACTATTTTTTCTTCCCAGCCTTCAGGCAGACGCCCCGCAAAAACATTTTTTATTCCCCACTTACTTCTATAATCATTATCCCATTTTGCTTTATATGTAGCAATACGAGACTCTTCATCAGATATAAGGCCGAACTTCATTTCACGGATAGGAAGCGCTTTCATCCGCTTATTACCCAAAATACTGACATAAAATTCACGTCCTTCTATATACTCTTCTCCAATAGCGTCCATCTGCATATGTTCATGAATAAATTCAACTCTCTCCTTTAGCGCCGGATCAGTATCAATGACAGAAGCTAATGATATCCCGCGGGAAGCTTCTTCACATAACGGTTTCACTATAATCGGAAGCCCCATACGTTTTTTTGGGCGCTGAACAGGCTGTTCCCTGTAAAAAGAATGAAAATTCGGTACTTTTATTCTGTGAAAACTTAATATTTTTTTGCTCAGAGCCTTATTATTGCACAAAGCCAGATTCGCGGGACTGCCTCCAGTATAAGTTACTCCAAGCATTTCTAAAAGCCAGGCAATATTTTTGTCAAAATTAGCTTTACTCCTGAACACATCCGCCACATTAAAAACAAGATCCGGCTTTTTCTCTTCCACTTCATCCAGCAAAGGCCTTATATCATCTTTTATCCCTAATAACCTTACCTCATGCCCGTTATTCTTTAACGCCCGATGTATATCCCTATAAACCCTGCAGTCTTCCTGTTCAAACTCTTCTTTATAATCATACCCTCTTTTCTTGGAAACCTGACAATCAAAAACCATTAAAACATCTAATTTTCTTCTCATTTTTCTCCCTTGAATTTCCCCGTATACACATAATTCATTATTAAAGTTGTTACATACGCAGTTATCTGAACCAAAATAGCAGTTTTGTCTTCTGCCGCATAAAAACACCTTTTCCGGCATCTTGACATAATTACTTTTAACAGATCATTGATAATAAATTTTCGTTCACCGGTACATGCCGCAACATCATTCAATATATTTCCGCGAAACTTTTTTAGAACATCAAAAACCGGCACTAAATCCTTTATCTCCTCCGGTTTTGCCTGAAATATCTTATTAAGATGCTCATCATGAAAATCAGGAAACTCTTCTGCCCAAAGATCCTGTTTTTTTTTATAATAATTCTTTAAAGAAATCCTGAGCTGCGAAAGCCGCCAATGTTTTTTGCCCCTTACAACTTGCGGTTTGCGCAGGCCAATCTTTTTCATCAATTTATCAACGTATAAAAGCTTTTCTAAAGCTTTCCATTTTTTATATTTTTCGCGCCAATTTAACTCGGGAGTAAGCCAGACAGCAAACGTCTCGGCAAAATCTTCATCAGGATGACATTGCGCGTAATGCTTTTCCAGATGCCGGACAAAACTTCTGGAATAAGGCATAAAGCGATAGGTGTCTTCATATTCTGAAGAAAAAGGCCCGAAAAGTTTACGCCACTTGTTCAAACGATACAATCTGTAAGCATAATTTATTGCGTGTCCTGTTTCGTGTCTTAAGAGTTTCATGCACCATTCTTTACCAGATCCTTCGGCTTCAAACATCATTTTTTTTTCAAGTTTTAAGAGAACAGGATGCGCAAGAAAGAAAGGAATCCCGATTACGGGTTCTTTATCCGGAGTTAACCATTCATCAGCAAGATAACACTCAGGTTTAAAGCTGATACCTTTTTCATTGAGTTCTTTATATAGCTCCTCAATACATTCTTCGAGCCATGTGCCTTTAATAGATAACGGCAAATCAGATATTCGAAGCTTTAAAAGCTCTTCTGAAGATAAATATTCTAAATTGATTGATTTTTTGTTCATTGCTCTACTCTAAAAAACGTGTACCGTAACGGACAGGCACGGGGGCCATGCACCACACAGGGTACATGACAAGGCCTGTCCCTACATCAACTAACCGACGTAACGGGCTAACCGGCTAACCGGCGTAACGGGCTAACCGGCGTAACCGGCTAACTGACTAACCGACGTAACCGGCTAACCGGCCAACCGGCTAACCGGCCAACCGGCTAACCGAACGCGTTTTTTCCCAAATTTTAAGCCAGCGTACTTGCGGGCCCATTACATTAATAACCGCCCAGACAAGGCCGTACATTCCGTCTTTATAACCTTGCTTTTTTACATACAATTTCCAAAATAGTTTTAATGATTTCCAGGTAAGGCGATATTTAATTTCTTTCAAAGAAAATTTTCCATGTTTCTGTACTTCTTTTGACGCTTCCATATCCGTATAAAACATCATTTTATGTAAAATATCGTTTACTGATACATACGGATAATGGTAAAGTTCGGCATTTATCGTCCCAATAGGCCCTTTAATATTCAAAACTTCATGAATGTTTTCCGAATAAATGCCTTTCTCTTTTTTAAAAAGTTTTGTCGAATAATTATAGGCACCACCATATTTTAAAGGATATCCGAACATGAAATTTTTTCTTAAGAGCTGAAACGCGCTATAATCATTTGGATTATTCACTGCATCGCGTATCTTTTTGACAGTCCCGGCAGGCACTTCCTCATCAGCGTCCATCTGTAATATCCATTCATTTTCTGCGTTTTTGATACCAATATTACGCTGTACACAGAAATTATTATTTAACTTGTTAACTATTACCCTGGCCCCATATAATTCGCATAGTTTCCGGGTTTTATCCGTACTTTCATCATCAATAACAAGAATTTCGTCAGCCCACATTACAGACTTTAAAAATCTTTCGATTTTGTCTTCTTCATTTTTAGTTAAAACAACAACTGATATTTTCGGATTATTCATACAATGTTCTTCTTTATCGGTTCTCTCAGCACCAGCGGATATCAACAGTTAACTGCCTAACCGCTAAACTGGCTAACTGGTTAATCGGCAAACCGGCTAACCGACAAGCTGGCTAACTGGTTAACCGCCATTATTATTCCCATTATCATCCACATAAGCATGCTTAGCTGAATGGAAAATAAATTCGTATCAACTACACTGTGCCCTAAAAATCCGAAAAAACCGGCTAAAAAACCGGCTAAAAGAGTGCGTTGAAATTTGTCTTTAGTGTTCTTAATTTTTTTAAGCGTCACCACAAATAAACTCAAAACTACTAATAAAAACGTACCAAATCCTAAAAGGCCAATCTCCGCCGCCATGTGAAGATATGAATTGTGCGGATAGAAACCAGTTGTAGAATAATTTTTATACGAGGGTGCAACAATCGAGTAAGTATTTGGTCCGGTTCCCGTTATTGGGAAATCCTCAATTATATCTATGGCTTCTCTCCATAGTTTAAGCCTAATGCTTATACTGTCCCCCTGAGCAGGCGCAGAATGAGCGGGAGCAGAAGCATCGGGAGCCGGAGCCGGAGCGGGAGCAGAAGCATCGGGAGCCGGAACAGAAAAAACGGAAGCAGAACGAGCAGAAATAGAAGAAGAAAGAGAAAGAAACGAGGAAGAAAAAGGAATCGAGCTCAACATCGTCTTCGCCCGTTCTTTTACGGGCTGCGGAACAATCAACGTGCAAATAAATAAAACCAGCGGTATCATCAATATCAATCTTATATTTTTCATGACAATCCCGAGAAAAATCAGAGAAAATATAGCGGAAAGCCATGCCCCGCGCGACCCGGCAAAGATCAAACAAGTTATCAGAAAAACGGTCAAAACCCAAAACATCATTCTAACAGATCTAAGCGCCTGTCCAAATTTACCAAAATGCTCTCGCCATGCATCCACCCAAAAATACGCTAAGCCTAAAACTGGCGGAAGCACCATTATAAGCCACGCAGCAAAATCATTCTGGTTGCCAAATGAAGATTGGATCCAACCGCACCCGGAAAAAGAATAGCCCCGGATAAACCCCGTTCCTCCAAAATATTGAAAAAGTCCGTTCACGGTTATCAGCGCTACAGATGCAACAACAGCAATTAATATTTTATCTATTTTTTTTGCATTGCAGGCGATCTCAACCAGTATAAAATACATCGCAACGTATTCAAAAAGTTTTAGAAAAAAGCCTTCTAAACTGAGAAAAATAGAGACACTTGTGACCATTGATACAAAATTAACGATAAAAAATACAA
Source organism: Candidatus Omnitrophota bacterium (assembly GCA_043812935.1). GTDB lineage: Bacteria > Omnitrophota > Gorgyraeia > Tantalellales > Tantalellaceae > JBDRNE01. Next base: position 13,630 of record JBDRLO010000049.1, on the reverse strand, counting down.
GAATCGGAAAATTCAACTTTGTCGATACTGGTTTAAACATTGCCATTACTGATACGCGTTCATCATGTCGATAGATCAAAACTCTTTTTGTAACCCATAAAATAAGCATGCATGTAAACAATATTTCTATAAGAGATTTTGAAAATGGAAGGCAAAATATCAGGCCCCATAGCAAAAATTCCTGCACTTTATCTATCAAAGACATCAAACGCACGTGTTCCATTTTTGGAATCTTACGTACCTTATCAAAATATGTCACTAAATACTTTTTTCCAGCCATCAAGATTTTACGCAGGTTATTCGCAACTAGAACTAAAAATTTTTTTTCCATATTATTGTCATTACCCCCTATCTTCCTAAACTTACGTCTATAATCACAAATCTAAAAACCGCAATGTACGAACATCAATCACCCGGCTACCCGGTCATGAAACGGCACCATTTCTTTTATTTTAGCGACTATTTTTTCAGCGTCCATAGTATTCGCCATATGTTCCAAGGATTTTATCTCCTTACGCAGTTTTATTTGATCAAAATATTTAGGTTGAGTAATATATATCTTCTCATATTTTGTCGCTTTATCATGTTCCAAATCCAAGAGCATTTCTTCATACATTTTTTCACCGGGCCTGAGGCCTATAAACTTTATTTCAATATCTTCACCCGGTTCAAAACCAGACATCTTAATAAGATTTTTAGCTAAATCCACTATTTTTATTTGTTCTCCCATATCCAGAATAAAAACTTCGCCGCCTCGGCCAATAGCTCCAGCCTGAAGAACAAGCTGCGCGGCTTCCTGCGCGGCCATAAAAAACCTCTTCACTTCTGGATCTGTTACAGTCACAGGCCCGCCTTTTTCTATCTGCCGTTTAAAGATCGGGACCACACTGCCGCTTGAACCGATAACATTTCCAAATCTTACGGCCATAAATTTTGTTTTAACAGTTTTTGTCTGCGATTTTGATTGTATCATCATTTCCGCGATACGTTTTGACGCACCCATCACGCTTGTGGGATTAACCGCTTTATCCGTTGAAATCATAACAAAACTTTCCACACCATAATGTTCGGCCGCGTACATAATGTTTCGTGTACCTATAATATTATTTTTGACTGCCGCGAACGGATTCTCTTCCATAAGCGGCACATGTTTATGCGCGGCAGAATGAAAAACAACTTCCGGCTTATATGCAGAAAAGGTGTGTTTAAGCAAACTTATATCTTTCACATCGCCTATAATTGTTTTAAAATTCAGCTTAGGATAAATATCTTTAAGTTCTAATGCCAAAAAATATATATCATTTTCATTATGGTCAAAGAAAAGAAGCCTGCCCGGTTTAAAACGGGATATTTGCCTGCAAAGCTCAGCCCCGATAGAACCGCCGGCACCTGTAACTAAAACTGTTTTTCCCTTAATCATCAAATTAATGTCTTCCGTATTTATTTCTACGGTTTTTCTGCCCATAAGATCTTCCGGTTCAACATCGCGTATTTGTTTTATTGTGACTTCGCCGGTTAAAATCTTATGAAATCCCGGAATTGTTTTTATTTTTACATCCGTTTTTTCACATTTTGATATTATATCCCGTATAGTCTTACCATTAGCGGAAGGCACTGCTATAATTATTTCTTCCACGTTATAACGTTTCACAATACGCGTAATATCCTTTGTAGCGCCTAAAACCTTTATGTTATGTATCCGTGAATGTATTTTGCACGGATTATCATCAATAAACCCTATCGGCTGATAAATCCTGTCTTCCGCGGTGATTAGTTCCCGGGCAACCATGGCGCCGGCAGAACCAGCTCCGACAATAAGCACTTTTTTAAGATTAGCATGATATGCCTGACGGAATTTAATCAATGTTCTCGGCAAAAAACGAAAAGTTGTAATCAAAAACAAACATAGTAAATAATCGATCAAAAGTACTGACCGGCCGATTTTCGCGCTTTGAGAAAAAAAAGCCACGACTACAAGAAACAAAGTACCGATCGTTACCGCTTTAAAAAGATTAGCTGCCTCGCTTATACTCGCGTAGCGAAACGACCATTGATATGCTCCAAAAATATTGAACAAAAGTATCCTGACAAATGATGCCCAAATAGCGAAATATATACACGCTTCTACTAAACGTGACGTAAGAATCCAATCAAACCTGATCATGAAAGCCAGTATCATAGAAACCCACACTATACAGATATCAACAATAAGCGTAACCAATTTTCTATAATTTATATTTAACTCCATTTATCTATTCTCCTTGTAAAATCTTCAAAAGTTTTTGTTTAAGAATATCTATCACATAGTCTATTTGTTCCTCTTTCAAATTATTATAAAAAGGAAGCGCAATCGTCCTATTAGAAACACACTCAGTTTGAGGATAATCTCCCTCTTTATACCCGAATGTTTCGCGATAAAACGGCTGCAAATGAATAGGCGAAAATAATTACTGCACCCTATCCCTTCTTTTTTCAAACTTTCCAATATGCTGTCTCTTTGTTGCTTGCTAAACTGTTTTTTCAGTTTTATAACATAAACAAACCAGCTCATTTTAACGTCCTGGGATACATACGGCAAATCAATTTCTTCTATGTTTTTCAAACGGTCATTATACATTTGGGCAACACAATTCCTCTTATACAATATTTCATCTATACGCTCAAGCTGGGCTATACCCAAAGCGCAATTAATATCACTAATCCGATAATTAAATCCCAACCTTTCATGCGCAAGCCATGCACCGGATAAACTTCTTCCTTGATTTCTTGCGCTTCGGCAATAATTCGCTATTTCCTCATCATCCGTAACTATCATACCGCCTTCCCCCGTAGTAATCTGTTTATTCGGATAAAACGCGAATGTACCCGCCTCGCCAAAACTCCCGGATTTTTTTCCTTTATATTGAGCGCCGATTGCTTCACAACTGTCTTCTATTAGTTTTAAACCGTGTTTTTCTGATATTTTTTCCAACGCCGCCCACTCTGCCGGATGGCCAAACACATCTACCGCTAATATCGCTTTAGTCTTTTCAGTTATACACGCTTCTATCTCATCCGTATTAATGTTGAGAGTCAATGGGTCTATATCAACAAATACCGGTTTAGCGTTTTCAAATAACACACAGTTTGCTGAAGCTATAAAACTGAAAGGTGTTGTAATCACCTCATCTCCAGGGCCTATCCCTAAAGCCTTAACAATAAGATGTAAAGCAGAAGTTCCACTGTTAACCGCAACTGCGTGTTTTGTGCCTACATATGAAGCCATTTTTTCTTCAAATTCCGGAAGGCGCGGACCAAGAGACAAATACGGCCCTTCCAGCACACTTAGGACTGCTTTTTTTTCTTTTTCAGTTATATCTGATCCTGAAAGAGGTATGTTCCTCTCACTCAATCTATTCATAATCTTTTACCGCTCCCTCTTTGCCGTATAAACCTTCTTTTGATAAAACCACTTTCGGCGTCATAAATAAAATTTTTATATCAAGAAACAATGACCAGTTTTCAATATACCAAACGTCCAGTTTTATCCTTTCCGGCCAGGAAATAAGATTCCTTCCATTTATCTGCGCCCAACCGGTAATTCCGGGTTTTACTAAAAACCGGTTTTTTTCAAATTCCGAGTATTTTTCGACTTGATGCGGAAGCGCCGGACGCGGTCCAACCCAGCTCATCTCGCCTTTAATCACATTCAAAAGCTGCGGAAGTTCATCTAAACTCCACGCCCGTAAAAACTTGCCTATTTTTGTAATTCGCGGGTCATTTTTTACGATTTCTATTCCAGCGCCTATCTTTGCTGCATTTTGAACCATGCTTCTGAATTTATACGCACTAAATTTTTTCCCGGATTTACCTACACGCGTAAAAGTGAAAAATACAGGGCCTTTTGAATCTAATTTGACAAGAAGCGCTATAACACAAAATAAAGGGCTTAAGAGAACCAGCATAATTGCTGCCAGGCTGAAATCAACAATACTTTTTATGCATCTCTGAAAAGGTTTATCTGAAACACCGTTAAATTTTTTCATTTATAAGTTTTTTGTAAGTTTCTGATTCTTTTTTTAAAACCATGTTTTCATCAAACATATTAACCGCTCTTTCCCGCGCAGCGTGTCCCATTTTAACGGCTAAATCATTATTCCTCAATATAAGCTTAACCGCCGCCGCAAGCGCTGAAACATCTTTTACCGGAACCAGTTCCCCAGTAATACCTTTAACAACTTCTTCTCTTGCCCCGCGGATATCCGTAGCAACGACAGGTTTCCCCGAAGCCATGGCCTCAATAATACTGCGAGGCATACCTTCCCGATAAGACGGCAAGACAAAAACATCCATCACGCCGTATATTTCCGGCATATTGTCTTTTAATCCCGCGAAAATAATAGAATTTTCCAGACCTTTTAATTGAATAAATTTCTCTATACTCTTTTTCGTTTTAGTGTCCCTGTCACTACAAAGAGTATCACCGGCAATAAGAAGTTTTACATTGGGAATATCTTTCTTTACCTCATATACAGCGGACACAAGTTCTTCTATTCCCTTTTCTTTCACTATCCTACCAACAAATCCAACAACTAAATCATCCTTATTTATCCCGAAAGACCGCTTCAAATCATCATTCGCGCTAGAAACCGTAAATGTTTCGATATCAACACCATTACTTATCCATAGCACCTTATGCGCTTCAATGATTCTTTCATGTTTTACGGTTTCCTCATCTTCCCTGCTTTGCAGGAACAGCATGTCCGTACATAGATGCCCCAGAATTTTTTCAACCCATATAATAATACGGCGTTTCCATTTCTCCATATTATCGTGAAAATAAAACCCATGCGCTGTATATATTATTATAGGCACCCGTGCTATTTTCGCGGCTATTCTGCCTAATACACTCGCAATCGGGCTGTGAACATGAACAACATGAAACCTGTTTTTCCGAATATAGTTATACAAAAAAAACAACGACTTTAAATTAGAAATAAAACTAATTTTACGGTCGATGTTTATCACATCAACACTATAACCTTTTTCTCTCAGTTCGCTGATATATCGTCCCCTTGAACAAACAGCACAAACATTGTACCCTTCTTCGCCCAATTTATCAATAAGCGGGCGCAATAAATATTTAACTGTAACATCCACCGCGGATATTTGTAAAATTCGTATTTGTTTTACATCCATATATTTTTCCATGCCTGAAACATTATTCAATTCCACATTTAATACACATTATTCTTTTTACAACTGTATGTACTGCATATTTCACAATTCACACAAAAGAACGTGTAACATACTACATGTTACGTGTTACACCCGGACAAACAAATCCTGGATTTGTCTGTCCTGAAATTATATTATTCCATATTTTTTTAAAATACCGCTCAAATTTCCGCCAAAAACATTAAGCCCAAACAAGAGCGTCACAGCATATACATTGAATCCATATTCCTTTAAAGCTAAAATAACTTCATTGCGCGCTTTTATCCAATCTTCCACTCTCAAATAACCCAATGCCTGCGAAAAATAGACATTTGAAATAAGCCTTTTTCTAAACCTGCGGTTCAAATCCGGATTTCGTCTAAAAACCTTTTCCAAAACTATCAACAACTCTCTTTTAGACTGTTCAAGATGTTTAGCGATATAACTTTCACTCTTTCGATACAACGTCATTGGTTTATTAATATATCCTACTTTATAATATTCTGACAAACGAAGCCACATATCCCAATCAGCCGGTGTAAAAATTGTTTCATCAAACATACCTGTTTTCTCAAAACATTCCGCACGCACAACAACCGTTGAATTGCATACAAAATTCTTTAAGAGCAGTTTTTTTGACACATACCCTGACGGCGCTTTTTTAAAACGCGGATACCTGCCGCAAACATTATCGTTTTCGTCGATAAAATACACCGGTGTATGAATAAAACCTATATCCGGATTTTTATCAAGAAAATCTACAGATATTTCAATTTTTTCGGGAATATAAATATCATCACAATCAATAAGAGCGATATAATCTCCCGCGGTTTTTTTTATGCCCAGGTTACGCGCGCTGCACGCACCGCCGTTATTTTTATACACATACTTAATACGATTGCAATACGGCTTCAGTCTTTCCGTTGTATTATCCGTAGAACCGTCATCAACAACTATTATTTCTATATTTTTGTATGTTTGAGCCAAAACACTTTTAACGGTTTTAACCGTCAGATCTGCTTTATTGTATGCCGGAATTATTACGCTTACTTTTTTCATTAAAACTATTTTTCCTTATTTAACTTAATATATTGCTCCAAAGATTCTTCCCAACAAGGCATATTATTGAGTCCCAGCATGTCCAATTTATAATTGCGCATCGCTTCCGAAGACGCTCTAGGTGCGGGAAGAGGAAAATACGCTGAACTCACAGGCTTAACCGTTATTTCTTTTGACAGGCCCATATATTCCACAATTTTTAAGGCCATGTCATATCTTGAACAAGCCCCCTTATTTGCCATGTGGTACAAACCAAACCTTTCTGAATTAATAACATTCATAAGATTTGCAGCAAAGTCCTTTGTAAATGTAGGAGTACCTTTTTTGTCATCAACAGCAATAAGGTCTTTTCTGCCTTGTTTTAATTGTTGGACAATTTTGTAAACAAATTTTTTGTCTAAATCCCAGCCGCCCACCATCCATCCGGCTCTTATAATAAAATAATCAGATAAAACATTTTGAACAATTTTTTCTCCTTCAAGTTTACTCCTGCCGTAAACATTAATAGGATTAACCGTGTCATATTCAGTATAAATACCTTTTGTTCCTTCAAATACAGCGCCCGTACTTATATAAAGAAGTTTTGCCCCAAACTCTTTACAGGCTAAAACTATATTTTCCGTACCAAAAGCATTAACTATATACGCATGATCCTGATCTTTTTCACACAAATCAACATCTGTTTCAGCCGCAAGATGAAAAACATAATCCGGTTTTTCTTTTTTTATTTTTTCCAAAACTTTAGCTTTATCTCTCACTTCCAAAGCCTCAATATCAGGAATCCGCTGATTAATATCTGTCTGGACGACCTCATGACCTCTAGCTAAAAGCATTGGAACAACTTCCGCGGCAAGCATACCAGCTGCACCCGTCACTAAAATTTTCATATTAATTCCCTTTCTTTTACAAATGGTAAAAAATCCCCTCCCTCGACTTCGCTCGGGACAAGCTAGCCCCCTTTTTCAAAGGGGGAACACATCCTTTTCCTTTTTCAAAAGAATCTCTATTTGCACTTTCCCCCCTTTGAAAAAGGGGGGTCAGGTGGGATTTTATCCAAAGTTTCCCTTAAATCACTCAAATCTCTTATCACAAACCCATTAACATTTGTTTCCACGGCATTTTCTAAATCAGCTTTTCGTTCTATAAAAAATACTTCTGTTTCTTCCGCCGCCTTCCGGTCGCTTTCAGCGTCTCCGACATAAACCGCTTCTTTATTTGCCAGATTGTACCTATTTAAAATATCATTTATAACATTCGGTTTTGTTTTAGGGCTGCCATGTGCTTCTTTAAAACATTTATCTATATTCCGTTTTCGAAGAATACCATGCAATTCTTCTTCAGGTGTCCCTGAAGCAATAAAAAGATTATAACGGCAATTAGGCCCCGTCAAAAATTCTACCGCTCCTTTCACAAAAGGAGCTTCCAAAACCTTTTTCAGCACTATTTCGGAAAAAGCGTCACCAAGTTTAAGTTCTTCTTCTTTGGACAATGGCTGGCCAATGATATTTTCATAAAAATGGCGAAACTTCACATATCTTGAAATTCCCGCGTTAATGCAGTGATACTCAACTATTTGTTTTACTTTATCAGGATAAGCGGAAAACAGCTCCGCAAACGCTTCTGTTTTAATATCAGCTGACTCAAGGATAACTCCATCAAAATCAAAAATAACAGCTTTAATCACGCGCAAGCACCGCCCTTACAGGAGATCCGTCTCCATCTTTAATTTTTAACGGTAAACATATTAGTTTATAAAAACCTTTTTCAGCGTTCTTAAGATCAAGCCCTTCTAGTATATAAATATTTCTGCTTAAAAGCATCCTATGCACCGAATGCGATTTATCCAAAGAAACTTCTATCGACATACGCTCAGTCCCGACAAGACTAATATTATTTTTTATTAAAAGTTCCGCTTGTTTTTCTGTAAGAGCATGTTCATCTTCTGCTCCCTTTAAAAGCACGGCTTTAACGCCTTTTTCAGATATTTCCAGCCAGAAACCCTTTTGTTCAAGACCGCATGATTCAGTTACAACCGCGTCGCAGATAAGTTCCTCTATTGCGATTTCATCTACCGGCTTTTCTCCGTCAAAAATATGACAAGGCGCGTCAATATGGGTACCCGTATGACTTCCGAAAGAAAATTTAAGCAAATTACATGAATCTCCGGATTTTAAAGACTTGAACTCTTCGATTTTTATGTCCGGATCAGAATAGTATTTTTCCATTCCGGAAAAAATAGGTTTTGTTATATCAATATACTTCATTTATCTCCCAAAGCATTTAGCAAATTTTCGACAGCGTTTGTTTCCATTTTTATACGCGCCTCCCTGGCATAAGAACCTATGTGCGGAGTAAGTATAACGTTATCGAATTCTTTTAACCGGCCGGAATAAGGCTCATTATCAAAAACATCTATTGCCGCGCCTGAAAGACGCCCGCTTTTTAAACTGTTGTATAATGCTGCCTCATCAACTATGCCTCCGCGCGAAACATTAACAATCCAACTTCCCTTCTTCATCAAATCGAATTCTTTTTCCCCGATAAAAGGCCTGTCTTCCCCGCTTGAAGGCAAATGCAACGTAACAATATCAGCATTTTTCAATAATTCACTCAAACTATTCCTTCGACATTCAATGCCCGCGCAGTTTTTATCTTCAATATCATAATATGCGATCTCTCCAACGTTAAACCCCGCCAAAAGCCGAGCTGTATGCTGCCCGATACGCCCAAATCCTATTATCCCGATTTTCTTACCGCAAAGCAGGTTCCCCATGATTTTGGTCCAATGTCCATGCCGCAGCAAATCATCCATCTTGCAGATTCCGCGCAAAAGATTTAAAATCAATCCAACGGTTAATTCTGCAACCGCCAAAACAGGCCCGTCAGGAGTATTACAAACTACGATACCTCGTTTTTCCGCGGCCTCAAGATCCACATTATCCATACCGCTGCCGCATCGTGATATTGCTTTTAAATTAATCAAGTTTCTGAAAACATTTTCATCCAACCGTTCCGTTCCAGCCACAATGCCAATTGATTCTCCTGCGCAAAGCGCTATTTCATCCGCCTTCATTTTGCGTTTATACGGATTCAAACTATAGCTGTACCCCTTTTCTTTTAAGAGATCCAACGGCGCGCTGTCAAATTCCGCAAAAGTTGTGGTGCTTATAAAAACTTTTTTTTCTAGGTGCATCCTTACACTCCTTTTAATTCTCGTAAAAATTTTTCCGGAATATCGGAATTTTTATTTGTATAAAAAAAACTATCTACCACACGAACTCGTTTCTCTCTATCAACCTCTCTAAACGGCTTCGCACTAAACGTATCCATAATAATCGTCTTTAACTCTTCAGAAGAGCTAACCGTAGCAACTATATCCGTATTCACAAACCTAAGCGGAGACAAATTTATCCATTCAGGAACATTTACGATTAAAACACGGCACCCAAAGGCAAGGGCTTCCACTGCGGCGCTTGATTCTCCCGTTACAGCCGCCATGGCTTCCGGAAGAAAATCTTTAAGCGGCCCTTCTTTAACCGTAAAATTCTTTATTTGTTTCGGCACTCCGCTAAGATAAAAAACTTTGTCTAGATCCAAGAACGGATGAGGCTTTATCCACACTTCAACATCATTCATATCTTTAAACGCGTCATAACTCATCGACAAAATCGAACTTGATTCCTCCGGGCTTATTGAAAGAAGCAATATAACCTTTTTCTTTTTTAAAGAGGAAAAATCTTTTTCTAAAACATCCTTTAAGTACATATACCGTAAAGCTTCTACAACCTTGATTTTATCATCCTGCCAGCCTGATTCCATCATATATTCCCTAGACAAAGGGCCATTACACAAAATTTCGTCTGCCTGCGGCATAGGGTAACTACCCTCTTTATTCAATTCATCCGGATGATTAAAAAAATTCATGTGCATTTTAGGAACCGTTCCGGACTGGCTGGCAAAAAGTACTGTTTCTTTTTGAACGGCATTACGCGCGGCAATAAACGCTTTTTCCCACGCGCGCATTTCACAGGGATAAACAGCTTTTGCGGGACACACGTTATTGAAAATATTCATAAAAGTGTAATACAAAACCAGCGAGTAATATCCATCACTGCCCGCAAATGAAGAATACCAATCATTCTCAAAAAAAGTATAGGCATTAAATTTTCCAAAATTGCTCGCTTCACGTATTTTTCTTTTTAAAAAAAGAAATTTTATACTGCTTGCCGCAATTTTCCAAAGAGCTTTTATCTGTGTGTTTAAAGAAACAAACTCTTCAAGCATAAAAAAGCCATTGCCTTTTTCCGCGAATGTCCTGGCGCATTTCACCGATTCGTCAAAAGAAACTGCTTTATTACGTACAAACATAGAAATCCATACTATATTTTCCTTATCCGCCGCCAGGCCTTCCTGCAAATGAACATAATACCTATTTTTAAATTTGCCTTTATCCGCAAAAGCTTTATCAAAATCAGGATACGGCGTCACTATCATAATAGGCGCTCTGTTAAATATCTCATTCCGTTTTTTATTTAAAAGAACAAAACTCATCTTAACCCGTAACACCCGCAAAAACATGGATACAGATTTTGCTGTGGCGATAAAAAAATGCCTAGCAGAAACAAACCTTGTCCCATCACAAAGGTTTTCCCGAAAAGATAAATTATAGCGCGTTTTCAAAACTTTGAAACTAATTCTATTATTGCGGCTGAACTCGCAAAGCGCTTTTTTCAGTTTAGAACTTCCGGCTGAATATATTACCTCTGAAACTTCATAACGCAAAATTTCTGAAACTATTGAATCCATCTGAACCAGACGGTTAAAAGCATCAGATTTGTATACATTCTTTTCCGCGATAGAACTTAGCCACCAAAAACTCAGATTTTTGTCTATACGGAAAATTTCTTTTAAATTTTTTCCATGCCAGCTTATTTTTTCAGGAAACGCGGACACAAATTCTATATACTTATCTCTTACCAGTTTATCCCGAACGTTTATCACTTCAACAGACGAAATAATATGAGTTTCATATCCTTTCGTCTTAAATTCCGCATCAACAGCTTTTATTATGGAACTTTTTGAAGTTAACGGAAAAAGGTAAATTTGGCCGTTTACTACTTTTGACGATAAAGCTTTAACTTGGTCTATATTTATAAAAGAATCAAAAACAAAAAAAACATTCATATTAAGCATATTCCCGATAATAAATTTCTGATAATTCATTGAATTTCTGAATACCTTTATCATCAAACTTTTCCGCGATTTTAATTTCGTCATAATAGGTTTTCGGTAACGTTACATATAGGGCAAATGTTTTCTGCAGCCCTCTAACCTCCTCTTCAGATATAGCGGAAATACCCGGCCGCGAATCTAAATGAGAATCCCCTGACAAATAATCTTCCGGCAAATATCCTTTCTGAACACAATAATCCCTTAAATATGTCCCTTTGAAAGGCTGAAATATATATGCACCGAAGCTATCAGCTCTTGTTTGCCGATTAAGCTCTATTGTGTCAAAAATCTGCTCACGGGTTTCATCAGGAAACCCGATTATGTTATTTACTGAAATTGAAATACCGCAATTTTCCAAAACCTTAAATTTCTCTATAAAATAATCATTTGAATAGTAACGTTTAAGCAGGTTTTTACGCACATATTCGCTGCCGGATTCCAAACCTATACTTATCCTGTTACAATTAATCGTTTTAAGCTTTTCAAGTTTTTCGGCAGTAATGGTTTCTATCCTGGTATTAAACCAAAACGGAACCCCGATAGATTTGTACCGTTCAATAAATTCATTAAAACTATCTTTTTTCATATTAAGAAACGATTCTGAAATAAAATAAAAATATTCCACTTCATACTTTTTCCAATAAAATTCTATTTCGCCTATTATTCTTTCAACACTTTTTTCCCTATACCAGCTTCCGCATTCTTTAAACGTTCCCGCAAGCGCGGGTGACGCGCAATAAGTACAGATATATGGACATCCCCTGGCAAATTCCACAGGAACCATCTTCAACACCTTACCGCCCATAGGTTTGTAAAAACGTTCTTTTTCAAAAAGCGAAAAATCCAGATACGGCAGTTCATTCAAATCCGCTAAAGAACTTTTCGGGTTTTCAAAAATTTCATTGTCCTCTTTTACTATCAAATTTTTTAGATCCCGGCAGGTCTTTTTAACACTAAGTCTTTCGGCAACATCTACAATTGTTTTCTCACCTTCACCGTGACAAACCATATCAACTAAAGGATGCTTTATTATTCTTTCGTACGCGAATATTGAAAAAATCCCGCCAAAAATCACCTTAGCGTCCTTTTTAATATCCCTGATTGAATCAAGCAATTTTTCGGCAAGAATATAGGTAGGCTCTACAACTGAAAACCCTATTAAATCAGGCTTATACTCCTTAACCTGTTTCCGGAAATCATCAAAAACATCTGTCTCTTTATAATTAATCCCGTACTCTGAAAGATCAAACGGTTTAACCTGCAAAGTTTCAACTCGCGCTTCATCTGAACTTTTACTGCTCGTACGGTAAAAAGTGGTATCAAACAACTTTACCTCAAACCCGTTTTCCGTCAAACACGCAGTGAGATAACTAATATTAAGCGGAATAAGATTATCCATCATAGAATTAACATACACTAAAAGAACTTTTGCTTTACTCATGCAAAGTATTCCTCCCTGTATTTTTTCGCCAACTGTTCAAACATACGGTTCCCTTCTTCGTCAAACTTCTCGGCAATCCTAATTTTATTCCACTCTGCTTTCGGAAGCCGCACATAAAGTGAAAACGTCCTTTGCAGGCCTTTCAATTCTTCATATGATATAGAATCCATATTCAGTCTTACGCTGTCTAAAAGCTGATGTACTTTAGCGGATTCATCCAAATACCCTTTTTCTATACATTGCTTATATAAAACTGTCCCTTTATACGGCGTAAACAAATAGCAATTCATTGTTCTGGGATTAATTTCACGGTTAATATTTATCGTGTCAAAAACTAATTCCCTTGTTTCATCCGGAAAACCTATAATATTATTTACAGTGTACGGTATTTTATATTTTTCAACTATTTTTAAAGCGTTTATAACTTTTTCGTTTGACGAATACCTGCGCAGAATATTCGCACGGAATTTTTCGTTGCCATGCTCAATCCCAAACTGAAGACTGTCACAATTCATATCTTTTAAAATTTTTATCTTTTCTTCTGTTACGGTCTCGGGACGCGTCTGACACCAGAACGGAATGTTTATTTCTTTATATTTTTCAGCAAATTCTTTAAGTTCGTTTATAGGTTTTGCTAAAAAAGTTTCTGAATTAAAATTTACATAATCCGGGTTATACTTATCCGCAAGAACCCTCATCTCG